>JAGUXE010000115.1 GCA_020061995.1 Ignavibacteriales bacterium
AATAACCCCTTCAAAAAATTTAATTCATTGGCTGTTATTATAGCATTTTTTTTCGAAAAGTCAATGTTGGATGCATCACATCAATAAAATACATTCTATATTCTTCGGCCGTAGCGGATTTTAATTTTCCCGTAGGGATGCCTTCGGCACTAATATTCAATTTTTAATTTTCAAGTGCCTCTCAGTTGGAATGAAATAAAAGACAGAGCTTTAAACTTCTCTAAAGAATGGTCTGAAACTTCGCGTTAAGAAGAAGACGCCAACCTTTCTTGTAGAATTTTTTAATGTTTTTGGCATTAGCAGTAAACGGATAACAACTTTCGAACTTAGAGTAAAAAAACTCGATACAACCGATAGATATGATGGGAAATATTTATAAAACAAAAAAAATCCCCCTCATATTCTGAGGGGGAAAATTCATTAATTCTGTATTTTATTTTAATTATTTAAGCTATCTTCTTCTTGCTGTTGTTTCGCCGCTACTTCTTTCTCTTGTTGAACTTCTTTCAGTCGTTGAAGTTCTAGATTCCGGTTTCGACTCACGTGAAGTTCGACCAACATTTGAATCAGTCTTTCTAACATCTGTCTCCCTTTCGATGTTTCGAGTTTCAGTTTGTCTTTCAGTTACTACCCTAGTAGGAGCAGGTTCGCTTCTTTTCACTTCAATTTTTCTTTCAGTTTCTCTGTTTCTGCTTACAGATTCTTGATTTACTACCGGTTTTCTTTCTTCACGAACAGGGACAACTTGTTTGGGTTCCTCACGTACCGGCGTTATTCTTCTTTCTTCTGATTGAACTTGTTTTTGAACTTCTCGCTTTACTTCTACCTTAACTTCACGAGCTGGTTCTGTAACATTTTGCTTAACTGTTTCACGAGTTTGAATTGTCGGGTTACTAGTTCTTTCTTCAGTGCGTACTGTTTTTCGATCTACAGATTTTGTCTCAGAAACATTTTCCTTTTGAACAGCAGTTCTTGGAACAATCACCATTTTTCGATTTTCTACTGTTTCTTCATTAACTTTTCGGGATGACTCTTCCCTCTTACCAATTTCAATATTGGCTATATCTAGATTAGTTTTTCTATTTGAACTTTCAATTTTCATATCTCTTGATTCAGTTCGCTTGATATCTGAAGGTTGTCTAACTTCAATTCGATCATTATTCCTTACAATAGGTTCTCTATCATTTCCAACTAACCCTGAGCGAACAATTTCAGTTTCACGAATTTTTGTATTCGAAGCTCTCTCAACAATTCTTGGATCAATACTACGATTCATTATTCTATCTCTCTCATAACCATAGTCAAGTTGTGACTTTGTTCCCCGGTAAATTCTGTCGCGATATTTTTTTGAAACAAAATGACCATATACATTGGATGAACCAAAATGTTTTATTGCAACGAATTTCCACCAGCCTACACTTATAACATATGCTTTTGAATATCTTACACCGTAATTCATATTATAAATCGCATAAGGTGGAAGTGGTGCCCAGCCGATATAGTCATTATCATATCTCCACTCAACCCATGCAGGTGCCCATTCATAATCTGGAATCCAGATCCATCCGTAGTAATCATCAAAATGCCATCTTCCATAATGATATACTATATGTCCGTAAACTTCAAAGCTGTCCCAGTACCAACCATGATTGCTCCATATCCATTTACCATGAGCATATGGAGACCATCTACCAAATGAATCATACGGACGCCACACTACCAGACCATCATTCATCTCGATCCATTTACCGTGTGATGAAAGATTTGAATAAAAATAATCTGAAACCCCTCTCCTTTTAGCAGTACTAAAATCTGTTGCGAATATTAGCACTAGAAGGGTTGACAATATGAACATCTTTGCTTTCATGATATACCTCGTTGTTTGATAAAGATGAGTCAATCTTTATGCCAATTAAACACGCTATTTTTATTTGAGTTTCAAACACTTGAATTCGAATTTGTTCAATTTATTGAACAGATTACATAATGAATAGTACAAATGACTAAACTTACTTTGCTAAAAATAAAGTTTTTGAATAGTTTAGACATATAAATTTTAAAATCAACCCGGAAGTGTTAAAAATGTTCAAGAAATTTCTATCTAATACGTTAAATATTATGCTTTGCTTAATAACAATACTTCTTGTATCGGGATGCAGAGAGGACAAAGTTGAAAATGAATTGTCGTCTTATGAGTATTACTTGGATAGTCTTAATTTTGATATTGTTCATTCAATTCCGGCAGCGGTCAAATATTATCAAGTTAGAATCAGAACTCTTCCGATTGAGAAGAGAGATTCTGCTTTTTTTGTTTTCAATCAGTTTTATTATAAAGTGAAGTTTAAATTGAATGATAGTTTAATGTATGATCTTGATCTCCTAAATAAATTGTCAGATAAAGCCTTCAACAAAGATTCGATAGCTACAGGATTCAAAAAAATAATTAAAGAAAACGGTTTTAAACTTTTTCAATCAGAAGGGTATTTTTATGTAGAAGAATCTCCCGATTTTTTATACTCAAGGTTCGGAAAATATGTCTCGCCATCTATCTCTGAATATCTCAAATTTAGAAGAAACGAGCTTAAAGAAGGTTTCGCAGAAGATGCAGTCCTAATGATTCCAATGCTTAAAGTAGCTCAGAGAATTATTAACTGGGAGAAGTATTTAATTAAATTTCCAAATTCCTTTTATGCTGAACAGGTAAATTCCTATTTAGGAATGTATGTAAATGCATTACTGGGAGGATTAGATAACTCCCCTATCTTTGATGAAAACAAAAAACTCATTCCTGAAATAAAAAAACTTACGAATATTTTATAGAAAAGAGTGATTCGACAAAGAGCTTTTTAACCATTTCCAATTTATATCGTAAATTAGAGCAGAATGGGTTTACCCAAAGTGATGAAATTCTTGATGTGATGAAAAATCGAAACTATATTAACGAAGAGTAAATTTTAAATGATGAGACTATTCTATAAAATGAAAAAGTTACTAGCTTTAGTTTTTTTTGTTGTATCCATATTACTGGTAATATCAGGATGTAGCCCCGCCCTTAGATATCATGAAGAAATTTATTCATCAACGCCATCTAATTATGATTCGCTCCTCTTCAATTATTTAAAGTTTTCGAATTCTTTAAAAAGTGAAAGTGGAATAGCTTCATATTATGCAAAAAAATTCAATGGGCGGAAAACATCAAATGGAGAAATATTTAACAATAATGACTTAACTGCCGCACACCGGGATTTTCCATTTAATACGATTGTGAGGGTTACACACAAAAGTAGTAATAAATTGGTGATCGTTAGGATAAATGATCGCCTTCATAAAAATAATAACAGAATTATTGATTTGACTCAAAGAGCAGCCAAAACGATTGGAATTATTAACGATGGGGTTGCAGAAGTAATAATTGACGTATTACAATGGGGCTCGTAAATTCTACTTTTTTGCTTAATAAGGATTTGTACACTAATGACGAAGTAAATATTGAAACCTTACTTTTATACATAAAAGATGACCCGTCATTAGATCAAAGTGTTCCGATATTTTTGAATTCTTTAGTCCTTTTAACCATTGAAGGTAAATTAATTAAATATTTTGGGGATAATAATGTCAGAAAAATCTAGAGAAGGATTCATAACTGTTGAAGGCGGGAAAATTTGGTATAAAATAGTTGGATTCAAAAAAAGTGCAACTCCATTACTTGTCATTCATGGAGGACCGGGAGCTACTCACGACTACCTGGAATCTCTTTCTGAACTGGCTGACGAGCGTCCGGTAATATTCTATGACCAATTGGGAAGCGGTAATTCTGATATTCCACTTGATGATTCCTTATGGAGGATTGAAAGGTTTGTTAATGAACTTGATACTCTAATAAAAGAATTAGAATTAACTAAAGTTCATTTACTCGGTCAATCTTGGGGAACAATGCTTGCCGTTGATTATATGCTTTCAAAAAGCAATAGTGAAGTTATTAGCCTTATTTTATCAGCACCATGCTTAAGTACAAAGTTATGGATTGCAGACCAAAAAAAATATCTTTCCGAACTTGAGATTGAGGTTCAACACATAATCTCAGAAGCAGAGAGTATAGGTAACTATTCTTCTTCTGAATACCAAAATGCTATGATGCTCTATTATCGTAAGCACATGTGTAATATGCAGGAATGGCCGGAACCTCTTCAACGAACTTTTGCAAAATTGGGACAAGCAGTTTATAATTATATGTGGGGCGCAAGTGAATTTACGGTTACAGGTACACTTAAAAACTATGACAGAATAGAAAAACTTAAAGAAATAAAAATCCCGGTTCTTTTTACTGCCGGGAGATTTGATGAAGCCTCACCCGACTCTACTCTTATTTACAAAAATAATTTGCCCGGCTCAGAAATTTACATTTTTGAAGATGCAACTCACAGTCATCATTTAGAGAAAAAGGATGAGTACAATTCAGTTATAAAAAGTTTCTTAAAAAAAATGAACTTAGGAAAAACTAAGTTTAGTTGAGCCACTTAATAATTTTTTCAGCGACTTGCTTTCCGGTTAAACCATATTTTTCTGCTAATGTTTGATATGGCCCTGAAGCACCAAATCCGTTTATCCCGATTGTCAGTAATTTTTGACGGAAAATATCTCCCCAACCCATCATTAATGCGGCTTCAACAACTACAACAGGAACGTCTTTAGGGAATAATGAGTTCTTGAAATCTTCACTTTGTCTCTTATATACTTCTACAGAAGGAATCGATATTACTCTAACACAAAACTTATCGCTCAAAATCTTTTTTGCTTCAACAGCTACCGGAACCTCAGATCCACTAGCAGAAATAATCAAATCAATCTTTTTATTATCACTATCAGAAACAATATAAGCACCATTTAATACATCTTCAGCCTTGAAATTATCGGGTCTTTGAAATGAATCAATTTTTTGTCTGGTTAAAACTAATGCGACTGGATTCTTTTTATTCTTAATTACATGACTCCATGCCATTGCAGTTTCAACACCGTCGGCTGGTCTGAAGACTGTAAGGTTGGGAATTAATCTCAATGCTGATAAATGTTCAACCGGTTGGTGTGTCGGACCATCTTCACCAACGAAAATAGAATCATGTGTGAAAACATAAGTTGTAGGAAGATGCATAATTGCGGCAAGCCTTATTGAAGGTCGCATATAATCCGAGAAAACAAAAAAAGTAGCACCGAAAACTCTGAACCCGCCATACACAGCAATCCCATTCATTATGCCCCCCATCGCATGTTCTCGAATTCCAAAGTGGAAATTCTTTCCTGAGAAATCTGAATTTGATATAGCACTAAATTTATTCATGAAAGTATTTGTTGAGGGGGCTAAATCAGCAGAACCGCCAACGAAGTTAGGAACTAATTCAGCAATCTTCTGGATAACTTTACTTGATAATGATCGAGTTGCATTTGATTCATTTGGAACTGCTTTTAATAATTCTTCTTCTAAATTTTCCGGAAAATAATCCGACAAATATTTATCTAATAAGTCCCATTTATCTGAGTGATTAGTCTTCCATTCTTCAAATTTTGATAACCACTCTCGATAATATTTATTCAAATCATCTTTACGTTTATTGAAGAATACCTCTACCCTCTCGGGGATGAAAAACTCTTTATCAATCGGGAAACCTAGATTTTCTTTTGTTTTAAATAATTCTTCTTTTCCAAGCGGTGAACCATGTACTTCAGAAGTATTTACCTTATTCGGGCTTCCAAACCCAATTTGCGACTTAGTAATAATTATTGTGGGTTTTGTTTTCTCATTCTGAGCTGCTTTAATAGCCTTGCGAATTTCTTCATGATTATAAGCATTAATATCTTCAACAGCCCAACCGTATGATTCAAATCGTTTATGTATATCTTCAGAAAATGTGAGAGAAGTGTTTCCTTCAATGGTAATATTATTATCATCATAAAAGAAAATAATATTATCAAGCTTAAGATGACCGGCAATAGAAGCGGCTTCGTGAGAAATGCCTTCCATTAAATCGCCGTCACTAACAATAGCATAAATATAATTATCTCTAATTACATCATGATTGCTCTCTGCAAACCTTGCTTGCATCATTTTAGAAGCTATCGCCATTCCTACAGCGTTCGCAAATCCTTGTCCCAATGGACCGGTTGTGGTTTCGATACCTGCAATTGTTCCAAATTCCGGATGCCCTGCAGTTTTGCTTCCCCATTGACGAAAAGATTTAAGTTCATCGAGTGTTAAATCATAACCGCTTAGATAAAGAAGTGAATAAAGAAGCATCGAACCATGTCCTGCCGAAAGAACGAATCTGTCCCTACTTATCCAATCAGGTTCATTTGGATTGTGAACAAGAAATTCAGTCCAGAGTATTGTAGCCACATCAGCCATTCCCATTGGCATTCCAGGGTGACCTGAATTAGCTTTTTGTATAGCTTCGGCAGAAAGTATACGAATAGTATTTGCTGCAAGAGTTGTAATATCTTTATTCGATAATGTGGTAATGTTTGACATTAAGTTTCCAATAGTTTAGATAATAGAATAATTTTTATTTTGTTTTTAATTTGATACTAACAATCATTTTTTCTAATGATAATTTGACTTAAATCCAATATTGTTTTTTTATTCCAAATAAGTATACCCGTACAATCCCGAGCGATAGTTTGATAGAAATTCTTTCCCTTCTTCAGCAGTAATAATTCCGGCTTTTACAGTAGACATAACCCAAGTTTCAACACTACGAACAAGTTTTTTTGCATTATATTGAACGTAATCAAGAACTTCAGCAACCGACTCACCATCAATTATTTGATCAATCTTA
>JAGUXE010000341.1 GCA_020061995.1 Ignavibacteriales bacterium
ATAAATAAAAACAGAATAAGTGAGAATTATTGAAAAGAGATAAAGAAAAGATTCCATAAACAACCTATATAAATTGTTTAACAATATTAGAACACTAACGACGTTGCGCCTAACCCGCCGCCAATAACAAGGAAGTCAAGTAAAACACAACTGATAAATATTTAGCCGTAGGTGCTTATCTTGTTTTCGTAAGCACCGAAGGCAAGTTAATTAATTAAGTAAGAACACTTAGAACAACAAACTATAACTAAAACAACACTTCAAAAATAATTAATCCGCCGAACTAAAATGGCGGTCGGGTTGAGGCGCTGGTTAGGTTTTAATTTGATATCTTTTCATTAATTGATTTTGTATTATCTAATAATTTTTTAAGTGCAATTTGAATTGCATCATTAACAGTCACATCTGCACTGGGGCGCGCAATGTAATTATCTCCTCGCATAGTGTTATGAGAGATAGAAACCAATTTATCACCTTCATTATTGAACAAAGTTACTAGTGATTCTGAATGATACTCACTAGCCACTGAAATAAATGCAACTGTATAGTCAACATCTAAAAATCTTGAATCAACTATAAGGATAGCATCAAAATTATTTTTACTCGAAATATCAGAAAGACTATTTTTATTTAAGTTAAGTCGTTGAAAATCTTTTGACTCTTCTAATAAACTAAATTGGAACTCTTTTTTCTCAAGAAAACTTTCTTTTATAGCTGATTCAGAAACCGACTTAATAGTAGGACATATTTTTATATTTATTGAATCAGCAACTAGATTTATAACCCCAATATTTTTAACAACAATATTATTTTTTGTTGCCCGATACAAAGTTTTAGTTCCAATTGAAGAACAACCTACAAGAAAAAGTACGGAAATTACAAGAGTGATAAAATATTTCATCTTTTTACTTTCAAATGTTTTATAAAACCTAACGGCGTTGCTTTTCACCCGTCCGCCCCACACAACAATGCCGAACTGAAAAGCTACTGCCAATAATTTTTAACAAATTTATTTATTAGAACAATGTTACAAGCAATGCTTACCTTGTTAACCAAACCAATAAACTTTAACAACGCCGCATTGAAAACGCGGTCGGGTGGAAAAGCTTGTTAGCCAGAGTTATTTATTATAGTCACCAAGAACTATTGATGTTGCTCCAGAAACAACATTGTTATTAATTTTATTCTCAGCATTGTTAGCAAAGTTCTGCATCCACTCCAATTTAGAGAGAATGTTTTTGTCTTCGCTATATTTAAGTTTATCCTTGTTGATTTTTTCACTGATTTTTCTCTTTATATCATCAAGACTCAAGTTAATTTCCCCAAAATCTAACACTGTATTTCTTTCGAGTTCATAAAATATATTTAAATAATAACCATCATCATCTCGTAAGATTAGATAGGGTTTTGAAGTAAAAATTTTAGCAGTTATTTCATCAGATTGGTTTTTTCTTTCCGATTCATAAAGCTCTTTACCGATTTTTTCTTCTAAAAATATTCTTGGATATTTAGCATTCTTAGATTCTTGTAAATACGCATTCTCTATTGCAGAACCAAAGAATCCCAGATCATCAAAGTAACATTCTCCGAAGGCAACACCACCTCTAACAAGAAAACCGGCATTAATAATTTTTAGAATAGAAATGGATGTATTAAACAGACATATACGAATAAGATTTATATCGTTTTTTCTCGTTTCTTCAATGTCATCCTTATAATAGTAGATTATGTATGCACAGTCTGAAAAGCTGTATAGTTTCCTCTCATAAACCACGTGTGATAACTGTTCTTGTCGTTTTTCATTTAGTTTAACTTCAGTATGAAATAATTGATGGATTATGATTTTATCTTTAAACGCTACCATCTCCTTAGTCCCGAGTATATCTAAAAAGATTACTGCCATATTATCATAATTCTGTTTCATAATAATTTACTCTCAAGTTATTCTGGCTAACTATTACTTATACTGCACTGAATTATCTATTAAGGAATGATATCCAGCGTGCAGTTGCGGTATATCATTCCAATTGTTCAGTTTTTGTTCAAAAATCTCAATAATTTAAAATAGGGTCTGCCGTATATCATTCCCTAAGTTTTTTAATCCAATGGACTTTTAACTCCGAGTCCTCTATTCAAAACGTGTGTATATATCATGGTAGTCTTAACAGACTTATGTCCCAATAATTCTTGAATTGTTCTTATGTCATATCCGTTTTCTAACAGATGAGTTGCGAATGAATGTCTAAAAGTATGAGGACTTCCGGGCTTTATTACTCCTGCTTTTCTAATAGCATCCTTTACCGCCCTCTGGATTGTACTTTCATGTATATGCCATCTGTATATGAGTCCACTCTTCTCGTCTTTAATAAATTTATCTGCCGGAAAAGCATACTGCCATCCAAACTCTTTTCCTGCATTTGGATATTTTCTTGCCAAAGCATAAGGGAGTATGGTTTCCCCCTTATTATTCAGTAAATCTTTTTTATGTTGTTTGTAAACTTCATTCAAATGTTTTTTCAAATCAGTAACTATAGAGTTTGGTAATGTAGTATGTCTGTCCTGCTCTCCTTTACCATCACGCACAATAATCTGCTGATACTCAAAATCAATATCTTTGATTCTTAAATTGAGGGCTTCGCTCAAACGCAAACCGCTGCCAT
>JAGUXE010000405.1 GCA_020061995.1 Ignavibacteriales bacterium
ATCTGAAATGATGCGTGAAGTCGGGTTAACTTACCATTCAATTGAGGAAAACGGATTTCACATGCCGGTTATGGAAGCAAAGATAGAATTTAAGAGTGCCGCATTTTATGATGAAGTTCTTGTTATCCAATCTGAAGTTCGAGAACTACCTCGACTTAAAGTTCACATAGATCATAAAATTTTCAGTAAAGAACGGGATGTATTAATTGTGGAAGGTTATATAGAATTAGCCTTCATGCGAGCAGATACAAGAAAACTCACACGCCCACCACAATTTTTTCTTGAAGCAATAAAAAAATATTATGAATAGTAAAACTCTTTTTGATCCCATTACCGAACAGATAATCGAACTTGCGATTAGAGAAGATGTTGGGACTGGGGATATTACTACTCAAGCTATTTTTACAGATAATATTTTTGCGGAAGGCTATTTTCTTGTAAAGGAAGATGGAATAATTGCCGGAATTGATTTTGCCGAAAAAATTTTTCAAAATATTGATTCATCAATTGAGTTTAAATCAGATTTGGTTAATGGTGATAGAGTAACTACCGGAACTATTGCCGCAGGGGTTGCAGGGAAAGCATCATCACTCCTTACTGCTGAAAGAACCGCATTAAATTTTATGCAAAGGATGAGCGGGATTGCAACTTCAACCGCAGCTTACATTGAGCTAATTAAACATACGAATGCAAAATTGCTTGATACGAGAAAAACGGTTCCCGGGCTAAGAATGATCGATAAACTTTCCGTCCTCTACGGAGGTGGGAAAAATCATCGAATGGGATTATTCGATATGTTCTTAATAAAAGATAATCATATTGCAATTGCCGGTTCAATAAAAAATGCAATCGAAGCTTGTAAATTATTCCGCATCAAAAAAAATATGGACGCCAAGATAGAGGTTGAAGTTACATCGCGAGAACAAATAGAAGAGGCGATTGATGCAGGTGCTGATATTATCATGCTTGATAATTTCGAAGTAAAAGAAATGGAATTTGCGGTAAATCAAATTAATAAAAGATGTTTAACTGAAGCTTCCGGCGGAGTAAATTTATCAACCATAAAAAGTATTGCAGAAACAGGTGTTGATTTTATCTCTGTTGGGGCAATTACGCATAGTGTTAGAGCGCTCGATATTTCTCTCGAATTATCTATAAGAAAAAATGATTGAGGAAATGATAAACTCATTTTTCCGATTTATAAATCATGTTTGACAAAATAAAACAACTCTCGAAAGACACAGCAATTTACGGCATCAGTACAATGCTCGGTCGTTTTTTGAACTTCATCTTAGTTCCATTTTATACAAATATATTTCCACCGGAACAATATGGTATAATCTCGAATCTTTACGCTGTAATTGCAATTCTGAATATCGTTTTTATCTATGGGCTTGATTCTGCCTATCTAAAATTTGCTGAATCAGATGAATATCCTGATAAAAAAGAAAATTTTTCAACTCCATTTTTATCTGTATTAACAACATCATTAATTTTTGTTTTGATGTTCATTATTTCTCAACATCAAATAAATAGATTTTTAAGTATTCCTATCCAATATGATTATTTAATTTTTTACGGAGCGGGGATTCTTTTTTTTGATGCACTCGCAGTACTGCCGTTTATTTATTTAAGATTAGAACGAAAGACAATAAAATTTTCGACTATAAAAATCTTAAACATATTTTTAAATATTGTCCTTAATCTTTTTCTAATTCTGGTTTTAGAGATGGGAATAGAAGCTGTATTTATTAGTAATCTTGCGGCATCAATACTCTCTCTAATTCTGCTGGCTCCTTCGATATTCAAGCGACTTTCTTTTACATTTAATAAAAATTTGTATAGAAGATTATTGAAGTTCGGACTTCCATATTTACCAGGTGGATTGGCAGGAATTTTTATTCAAGTTATTGATCGGCCGATTGTTGAACATCTAACCGACTTAAGCACGTTAGGCATCTATCAAGCTAATTATAAACTCGGCATTTTTATGATGCTTTATGTAGTAATGTTTCAATATGCTTGGCAGCCCTTTTTCCTTCAGAATGCAAAAGAACCGAACGCAAAAGAAATCTTTGCAAAAGTACTTACAATTTTTACAATTATTGGTTCAGTCATTTTAATCTTTCTTTCAGTTTTTATTGTTGAAATTGTGACAACTCCCTTTTTCGGTAAAACATTAATCGGCAAAGATTATTGGGGGGGAATTTCAATAGTTCCTATTGTATTGCTCGGTTATCTTTTCAACGGAATGTATGTAAATTTTACAGCAGGAATTTATATTAAAGAAAAAAGCATGTACGTCCCAATGATTATGGGAGTAGGAGCAATTACAAATATTGCCGCAAACTTTGTGCTGATTCCTATCTTTAATATTATGGGAGCAGCGATAGCAACACTCGCAAGTTATTTTATGATGGCTGCGGGATTTTATTTTGCAGTACAAAAACATTATCCGGTGAAGTATGAATTCGGAAAAATCGCAAGAATTTTTTTAGCGATATTCGTTGTAACAATCAGTTACTATCTGCTAGCCGAGTTCAATTATTTAAATGGATATGTTAAACTTTTTCTTTGCGGGTTTTATCTTTTTCTCCTCTTCACATTAAGGGTAGTTACTAAGGATGAATTATCGTTTTTAACAAACAAGATTTTTAAAAGAAAATAACAAAGGATTTATGATTATTAAATTAAAGAGAATGCAATCCGGATTTGACAATGTTCAACTTCCCGAATACAAAACTGCTGGAAGTTCCGGAATGGATATTCGTGCTGCAGTAAATGAACCTCTGATTATTCAAAAAGGAACCGTCGGATTGGTCCCGACAAACTTATCTGTCGAAATACCTCAGGGTTATGAAATACAGGTTCGACCAAGAAGCGGTTTAGCTTTAAAAGATGGAATTGGAATTCTAAATTCTCCCGGAACTATCGACTCAGATTATCGTGGAGAGATCCAAATTATATTGATAAATCTGGGTCAAAAAGACTTTGTTATTAATCGAAATGAACGGATTGCGCAGATAGTTTTGAGCAAGGTAGAACAAATTAAATGGACAGTTTCAGAAGAACTTAATTCAACTGAAAGAGGTCCCGGCGGATTTGGCAGTACGGGCAAATAGTTACTAAAAAATTTCTTAATTATCAAACTTTTTTTTCCTGTTTCTTTTCGTAATATTGCGAAGAGATTGATTTTCCATTTATTCCCAAACCAATATTTAAATGTCAGATTATATACACTTACACAACCACACACATTATAGTTTGCAAGACGGCGCTTGCACTGTTGACAGCCTTGTTACAGCAGCAAAAAGACACAATATGCATGCTGTAGCTCTCACTGATCATGGAGTTATGTATGGCATCCCGGAGTTCTATAAAAAGGCAAAAAAAGAGGGGATTAAACCAATCATAGGAATGGAAGCATACATTGTCTCTGAAGGTAGCCGTTTCGATAAAGCCAAAATTGAAGAAATTCCCGGGAAGAAAAAACGTAAACATTATCATCATTTAATATTACTTGCCAAAAACAAAACCGGGTATAAAAATTTAATAAAACTTTCAACTCTTGGATTTATGGAAGGATTCTATTATCGCCCACGAATTGATCTTGAATTATTAAAAAAATATGGCGAAGGACTGATTTGTACTTCAGCTTGCGTTGGGGGAATTGTCGCATCTCATCTTGTGAATAATGATTATGCAAAGGCGAAAAGTGTTGCTATAACATATAAGGAAATCTTTGGTGATGATTTTTATCTTGAAATTCAAGATCATAAAATGGAAGTCGAAAAAGCGATGTTGGAAGGAATGCCAAAACTATCAAGAGAACTTGGCATTAAATTAGTCGCAACAAACGATTGTCACTATATAAACAGAGAAGATGCAATAGCTCACAATATTCTTCTGATGCTTTCAGACAAAACCGGTGAAGCTGATTATAATAATCTCCGTTACGGAACCGATCAAATCTATTTCAAGTCGCAAGAAGAAATGATCAGCCTATTTAAAAGCTATAAAGGGGCAGTAGAAAACACTCTTGAAATCGGGGAAAAAATAAATCTTGATCTCGGTTTTGAAGGACATCATTTCCCTGTGTTTCCGATTCCGGATGATTCACCCGCAAAAACTTTAGATGATTATTTTGAGCTTCTTGCACGTGAAGGGTTAAACAAAAAATTTTCTACCATTACTAAAGAAATAGAAGAACGTTTTGATTTCGAAGTGAAAACAATTAAGGAAATGGGGTTTTCTGGATATTTCTTAATAACTCAAGATTTTATTAACGCCGCAAAAAATATGGGAATTCCTGTTGGTCCAGGGAGAGGAAGTGCTGCAGGAAGTCTTGTAGCTTTTACCCTCGGGATAACTAACATTGATCCCCTGAAATATGATTTATTATTCGAACGATTTTTAAATCCGGCTAGAAAATCAATGCCCGATATTGACGTCGATTTTGCCGATGATCAAAGGGGAGAAGTTATTGAATATGTTAAGAAAAAATATGGCTCCGAATGCGTAAGTCAAATTATAACGTTTAACCGTTTATCTTCTCGAGCAGTATTAAAAGATGTAGCTCGTGTTCTCAAAATTCCTATTCCAACCGTCAATAATATCACTAAATTTATTCCCTCCAAATTTGGAAAAGTCTACACAATCGATGAAGCATTAAACGATGTAGCAGAACTGAAGTCAGTTAGAGATTCTAAAGATGATACAATTCAAAAACTAATTAAGTATGCAAAAATTTTAGAGGGAATGAACAGAAATGCATCTAAACATGCTGCAGGCGTTGTTATTGCTCCCGGTGATGTAAGTGATTTTGTTCCGCTTGCAACTGCTTCTCAACAAACTGAAATTGTTACTCAGTTCAATATGAAAGAATTGGAGAACGCCGGTTTATTGAAAATGGATTTCCTTGGATTGCGCACTTTAACTATTATAAAAGACACGTTAAAACTGATCAAGAAATATCATAATGTTGAAATTGATATTGATGAAATTCCTCTGGATGATTCGAAAACATATCAGTTGTTTTCTAAAGGACAAACGACCGGAGTGTTTCAGTTTGAATCTCCTCCTATGCGGGAATATCTTAAGAAATTAAGACCGAATACCATTAGTGATCTTTCGGCTATGAATGCTCTTTATCGTCCGGGACCAATGGAGTTTATAGATGATTTTATTGATCGAAAATTCGGACGAAAAGAAATTAAGTATTTGAATAAAGTACTTGAACCTATTCTGAAAGAAACATATGGAATTATTGTATATCAAGAACAGGTTATTCAGATTGCAAATAAAGTAGCCGGTATGACACTTGCGGATGCTGATGTTTTACGTCGTGCAATGGGGAAAAAAGATCTGAAAGCAATGCACGAACAACAAAAACATTTTGTTGACGGAGCAGTAAAAAATGGAATCCCCGCAAAAGTTGCCGCTGAAATATTTGAGGGAATTGATAAATTTGCCAACTACGGTTTTAATAAGAGTCATTCAGTTGCATACTCTGTTGTTGCTTACCAAACCGCATATTTAAAAGCACATTACACTGCCGAATTTCTTGCTGCAAACTTAACGAACGAATTCGGCAATAAATCCAAGGTTACAAATTTTCTTGAAGACTGCCGCAAACTTCACATTCAAGTTTTACCACCTAATATCAATAAACCAACTCTCTTTTTCGATGTGGAAAAAAAGAAGATTAGATTTGGTCTATCTGCCATAAAAAATGTCGGAGTCTCGGCAGTTGAAGAAATTATCAAAAAGAAGGAAATTCTCGGAAGAGACTTTACATCTATTTTTGATTTCTGCGCAAATGTTGATACTCGAACAGTTAATAAAAGAACTCTTGAAGGTTTGATATTGGCAGGAGCTTTCGATTCAATTAATAAAAATAGAAAACAATTATTCGAATCAGTTGAAACGGCTTTAACTTTCGGCTCACGTTCAAAAACATATAAATCAAAAAATAGTAATAGCCTATTTGGTGGCGATGATGTTGATCAGTCAATTGAAGAACCTGAATTACCTTCGGTTACTGATTGGACAGAAAAGGAACGACTCTCACACGAGCGAGTTGTGATTGGTTTTTATGTGACAGGACATCCTTTAAGGAAATATGAACTTGAACATAAATCATTCGCAACCATTCATCTCGGTGAAACTGAAGAAATGGAAAAACTAGATTCCGTACGCGCCGTGGGGATCATAACCGATTTGTCAACAAAGATGGATAAAAAGGGGAATGCAATGGCATTCTTCAATCTTGATGATTTTACCGGTTCATGTGAATGCTTAATGTTTGCCTCTTTTTATGAAAAATATGGTGAACATATAAAAGAAGAATCGGCAATACTACTGCTCGGAAAAACGGAAAGCAGCGGTGATGCCATAAAAGTTCATGTTGAGGAAATCATTCCAATTGAAAAAGTGAAAGAACGTTTTACTAAATATGTTAAGATTATAATTGATAAAGAAAAGTATAACGAAGAGGTTGTTCAACCGTTAAAGGAATTATTAAATAAACATAAGGGAAATTTTCAGGTAATGCTTGAAGTTGTTAATGTTATTAAGGGGAGAGATTTATTTATACTAAAACCGTTCAGAGTTGATTTATCAGCGAAGTTTATTTTGGAAACACAAAAATTACTCGGTGAAGAATCGGTTGTATTGCTTGGGAAATAAATCTTTGATTGTTATTAAAATAGTATAAAAGTAAAAAATTGGTCTTCTTGTATGATATTTTTCAATTTTGTATTATTCAAGCCCCAAATTTTAATTTAAAAGGAAGAAAGAGGATATATGAACAATCATGAGCATGGAAAATATTGGGCTGTTATTTTAGGAGCCTCATCAGGATTTGGTGAAGCCACCGCATTGCGGTTAGCAAAAGACGGCTACAATATTGTCGGCGTGCACCTTGATCGTCAGGCTACGATGCATAATGTTGATAGAATAAAAAGTGAAATAACTTCTTTAGGTGTTAAAGCAATCTTTTATAATGTAAATGCTGCCGATGAGCAAAAACGATTTGAGATATTAAATGAACTTGAAAATCTGCCGGAAGGTAAGCCTAAAGTTAAAGTGTTGATGCATTCTTTAGCATTCGGAACATTAAAACCTTTCATCCCCCAAAAAGGAGAACAACCAATTAATAAAGCTCAACTGGAAATGACTCTTGATGTAATGGCAAACTCATTAGTTTATTGGACTCAAGATTTATTTTTAAGAGAATTCCTTGTTCCAAAGGGGAGAATATTTGCGATGACCAGCTCGGGCGGTAATTCTACAATCCCTTATTATGGAGCTGTATCAGCCGCAAAATCAGCACTCGAATCACATTGTCGTCAGTTATCAGCTGAATTAGGTGATATGGAGATTGCCGTTAACCCCATAATGGCTGGTGTAACCGATACTCCTGCATTAAGAAAAATTCCCGGAAACCCTGAAATGATAGAAGTTGCAAGAAGAAAAAATCCCCGTAATCGTTTAACGACTCCTGAGGATGTTGCAAAAGTAATTTCTATTTTATGCCTTGATGGAGGTGAATGGATTTCCGGTGGTGTAATAAATGCAGATGGTGGTGAAGATGTTGTCTCATATGTTGGGCAGCGTCCTCCTTCAAATGATTCTTTAAATGTATAAATATAAAAAAATAGATAGGTATAGTTGATGAAACCAATTGAATTTACAGACAGTAATTTTGAAACTGAAGTTTTAAAATCAGAAACTCCGGTTTTAGTTGATTTTTGGGCAGTCTGGTGCGGACCATGCAGAATGATTGCTCCAATTGTTGAAGAACTTGCAAAAGAATATTCAGGCAAAGTGAAAGTAGGGAAACTTGATGTTGATAATAATCAACAAGCTGCAATTAAGTATGGCGTAAGAAGCATCCCAACTCTTCTTATTTTTGAAGGTGGACAAGTTGTTGATACTATTATTGGTGCTATACCAAAATCACAAATTATTCAACGTCTTAAAACAGTTTTGGGATAAGTGTTACAACTGAATGAAAAAAATTCTTATTACAGATTCAGTCGATAAAAAATGTGTTGATGTATTAACTGCTGCCGGTTTCGAAGTTAATTATAAACCGGGAATGACACCTGACCAAATTGTTAAGGTAATCGGATTATATCACGGATTGATAGTTCGCAGTGATACAAAGGTGACTGCAGATTTGATTCAAGATATGGATCAAATGGAAGTGATTGGTCGTGCGGGAAGTGGTGTAGATAATATTGATACAGACGCAGCAACAAGAAAAGGAATTATAGTCCTTAATACACCGGGCGGAAATACAATTTCAACCGCAGAACACACAATGTCGTTATTACTTTCGATGTGCAGAAATATTCCTCAATCTGATGCTTCAATAAAAAACGGAAAATGGGAACGTAAAAAATTTCAAGGAACTGAATTATTCGGTAAAACTCTTGGAGTTATTGGGCTTGGCAAAATCGGAAGAGAAGTTGCTTTGCGTGCTCAAGGATTCGAAATGTCTATTATCGGTTTTGATCCTGTTTTTTCCGAGATAGCCGCCGAGAAGATGAATATCGAATTAGTTACTCTTAATATTCTGTTAGAACGCTCCGATATAATTACAGTTCACGTCCCATATAATGAAGATACACATCATCTTATATCTGAAGAGACTTTAGCATTATGCAAAGAGGGAGTTAAAATAATTAATTGTGCACGCGGCGGTATTATTGATGAGACTGCAATACTAACAGCACTTGAATCGGGTAAAGTTTCAGCCGCTGCTTTTGATGTTTATGAACAAGAACCACCTGAATTTTCAAGTGGATTAATTCAGCATCCGAAAGTAGTAACAACTCCTCACCTTGGTGCATCAACAGAAGAAGCGCAAGAAAAAGTTGCAGTTC
>JAGUXE010000311.1 GCA_020061995.1 Ignavibacteriales bacterium
AAGGGGGATAGGCGAGCAATATTAGAACACAGAAAGTTTTATTCAGGGTATCTGAAGGGAATGAGAAACGCTTCTCACACAAGAATGAAATTAATGCAAACAACCAATATGGATGAAATTCGAGATATCCTCCTTTCATTTTTAAAAGAACTTGAAACCATGCCCATCGAAATATGAGCATTTAATGAAATCAACTAACCTTATGAAAAATAAGAAGTTATATTATTTCGCCAGGATTATTTCTACGCTCTTTATTCCGCCGCTTAATCTTTTTGCTGTAATTATTTACTCCGCATTTCAATTAGAAAATTCAGCCTCAAAACAGACCCAGATTATTGCGATATCGTTCATTTTTACTCTGCTTGCTCCCATTACTTATTTTATTCTGATGTTGAAAAGGAAAAAAATTGTAAATCAAGACGCCACTAAAAGAGAAGAAAGAACCATTCCGTACATTGTAGGAATTTTGTTTTTATTATCAGGATCAGCTTTTCTGCTATATTATGAAATAAACCAAATACTGATAGTTTTCTGGTTTACACAGGTAATTAATTCAGTATTTCTGATAGTTGTAAATTATTATTGGAAGATAAGTGCCCATTTAATTGGATTTACTTCCTCTGCAGCATTTCTATATTTTCTGACAGGAAACCATATTTTGTTACCAATTTTGCTTATTTTGGTATCTCTAAGTTGGTCTCGCTACTATTTAAAATGTCACACATTTTCACAGATTATTGCGGGGACTATCTTTGGTTTTGGATTAACATATGTGCAATTAGTAACATATCTAGGTATAAGATGACAAAAAAAGAGATCATCAGTGTATTGGAAGAAATCGCCGATTTGATGGAATTTGAAGGTGAAAGTCCTTTCAAAATTAATGCTTTTAAAAATGGTGCAAATACAATTCGAAAGTTTGATGGTGATTTCGAATTATTAATTGAAGAGAAGCAACTTGATTCAATAAAGGGAATCGGGAAAACTCTCCAAAATATAATCTATGAGTTATTTCAATCCGGAAACTCATCTTTATTAGCAGAATTAAAATCAAAATTTCCGGAGACGTTGCCTGAGTTATTCAAAGTCCGAGGTCTTGGACCAAAAAAAATTAGAATTTTGTTTAGTAATCTAAACATTAAATCTATTATTGAATTAGAGAAAGCTTGCCTTGAAGGTAAACTGACACAGATTTCAGGTTTTACAGATAAAACTGAAAAAAAAATATTGGAAGAGATCGAAAAAATAAGAGAAAATGAAAAGTATATTTTAATTTATCAAGCTGATATTTTACAAACTGAATATTCCGCTCTTCTCAGTCGAATTGATGCAATTGTGAAATACCAAATTTCAGGCGAGTTCCGCCGTCATTGCGAAGTAATTTCTAAACTTGAATTTGTAGTTTTATCAACATCTCTCGATTCACTCATAAATTTTTTACATTCTTGTTTAAGTAATTTTGAAATTAAAGAGAGTGAAATAGTAATTTCAGAATATAAGATTCCGGTTGTTTTACACATCACCACCTCTGAAGAAGAATTTATACTAATGTTATTTGAAAACACAGGTTCTCCACAATTCATTTCTAATTTAAATTTTGTCTTAAAGAATAACAGATATGACTCTGAAGAAGAGATTTTCAAAAATAATAACTTAGATTATCATGCTCCGTTTTTTAGAGAAAAAGAGTTTCTGGAGAGTGGTTATAAATTGAAAGATAATGTTCCTTTCCTGCAAGAAAAAGATTTTCGAGGATTTTTTCATTTTCATACAACTTATTCAGATGGAAGCAATTCTTTACGAGAAATGGTTTTAGGAGCACGAGATAAAGGTTATACCCATTTTGCAGTGTGCGATCATAGTAAGTCTGCTTTTTATGCTAATGGTTTAAACGAAGAACGTATCTTATTACAAATCAATGAAATAAAGGCTTTATCAGGAGAACTTAATTTGCCAATTTTTCAAGGAATTGAATCAGATATCCTATCAAATGGTGACTTGGACTACTCTGAAGATTTTATGAAAAACTTAGATTTTGTGGTGGCATCTGTCCTTTCAAGATTTAATCTTAATGAAGAGGACATGACGAAAAGAATAATCAGAGCAGTTGAAAATCCACGCACAAATGTTTTAGGACATCCTACGGGGAGGTTATTACTCTCTCGTGATCCTTATCAGGTTGATATGAGGAAGGTAATTGATGCATGCTCCCAAAATAATGTCGCAATCGAAATTAATGCAAATCCACGACGGTTAGATCTTGACTGGCGGTTAATTTTTTATGCGAGAGAAAAAGGCTGTCTTTTTTCGATTAATCAAGATGCTCATTCTATCGATGATATTAAGTATCTTAAATATGGCGTCTGGATGGCTCAAAAGGGGGCAATTATTTCTGATGAAGTTATTAATTGTCTGACATTAGAGAAATTTCAATCATATCTCAAGTTAAAAAGGTGATGTTATGCTTAAAAACGAAATTATTGGTGAAATAGGTATAATAAAATTAAATAGACCAGAAAAGAGAAATTCATTACATCCGGAAATGGTAAAAGAATTTATTTCTGTTATTAATGATTTCAATTGTGACTCACAAATAAAAGTTATAATTATTACCGGAGAAGGTGAAAGTTTTTGTGCCGGGGCAGATCTCAGCTACCTAAATGAGTTAAGAAAAAACAGTGTCTTAGCTAATGAAGATGATTCAAAACTTCTTGTATCATTCTTTTTGTCAGTGTATGAGTCATCAAAACCTACGATTGCGGCAGTCAATGGTTCAGCAATTGCAGGAGGATGTGGTTTAGCTACTTCTTGTGATTTTATTTTTGCTGATGAAGAGAAATCAAAATTTGGTTATTCTGAAGTTAAAATCGGATTTCTTCCGGCAATTGTCTCTTTCTTGCTTTTACGCAGAGTGTCGGAATTTAAGGCTAGACAGATTTTATTATCCGCAGAAATCATGGATGCGAAAAGCGCACAAAAAATAGGATTAGTAGAATATCTTTCTTCTAAAGGCGAGGCATTAAATGACTCATTACAATTTGCAAATGAACTTTGTAAAAACAATTCTTTCAGTATGAGTGAAACAAAGAAAATGATTAGACAAATTTATTCCATGCGCTATGATGATGCTGTAAAATATTGTCTAAATCTTAATGTTATTGGCAGGACTTCTGAAGAATTTCACAAGGGATTAGATAAATTTTTAACTAAATATTGAGGGTATTATGAGCACTGAAATCAAAAACTACATTCGAAGTATAAAAGATTTTCCAAAACCGGGGATTATGTTCAGAGATATAACCACTATTCTAAAAGATCCCGTTGCAATGAAACAAACCGAGATGGATTTGTTTGAATTTACTTTAGGAAAAAAGATTGATAAAGTTGTAGGCATTGAATCGCGCGGTTTTATCTTCGGGAGTATACTCGCACGAAGATTAAATGTCGGTTTTATTCCTATCAGAAAACCAGGTAAACTTCCCGCCGAAAAAGTGAGTCAAAGTTATGAACTTGAATATGGTACGGACACAATTGAGATTCATAAAGATGCTATTTCTAGAGGAGACAAAATATTAATTCATGATGATTTACTTGCTACCGGCGGTACTGCAAAAGCCGCATGCGAATTAATTGAAAAATTGGGTGGTGAAGTTGTTCAACTTTCATTTCTTGTCGAGCTGACTTTTATACCCGGGCGTGCTAAACTAAGTAATTATGATGTACGATCTATTGTTCAATATGAGGATGAGAATTAGAAGAAATTTGCTTCCATGAAATTGGTGCAATAATTACTACAAATTCTCCTTTTGGTTCTTTGAGTTCAAAATGAGATGAAATTTCATGAGGGAATCCCCTAACGATTTCCTCAAATTTTTTTGTTAACTCTCTGCAAACTGCTATTAATCGGTCGGGTGCATAATTCGATAATTCTTCTAAAAGTTTTTTAATTCGATAAGTTGATTCGTATAAAATAACTGTTCGATCCTCAGTCAATAAATTTTGCAGTTTCTTTTGTCTCCCTTTTTTCTGCGGTAAAAATCCTTCAAAAATAAATGAATCGGTCGGTAATCCTGAAACTGAAATCGCGGTAATTGCCGCAGATACGCCCGGGATAGGAACAACATTTATCTTTCTTCTTATTACTTCTGAAATAAGCCGAACACCCGGATCTGAAATACCGGGAGTTCCTGCATCCGAAACCAAAGCACATGTTGAACCGTTTTCAATTCTATCTGCGATAAAATTTAGCTTATTCTTTTCACTGAATGCGTTCATTGAAACAAGTTCTTTTTTTATCTCGAAATGATGTAAAAGGAAAGAGGTGACACGGGTATCTTCGCACACTACAAAGTCAACATTGCGTAATGTTTCCAATGCACGCAATGTAATATCTTGAAGGTTTCCAATTGGGGTTGAAACAATATACAGCATAGTTTAAAACGATTACGGCTTCGAATTATCGAAGCCGCACCGTGCAAGTAGTAATTTCCTAAATAATTTTAATTCGAAAGTAAAATTAAAACATTTCGAATAATTTCCAAACCACGATCTAAATCACTTTTTGATATATTTAATGCTGTTCTGAATCTGACGGATTTTGAGCCACAGCCTAACATAATCAATTTTTCTTTGTATAAGATTTTTAAGAATTCATTTCTAATTTCAGAATTTGGAAAATCGAAAGCTGCCAGAAGACCAAGTCCGCGTGCATTTGAAATTAAATCCGGGAAATCCGATTCTATTTTAAATAATTCATGAAGTAAATATTCTCCCATTAATCTGGAGTTTTCAACCAAATTTTCTTCATGAATGATTTGTAAGATTTTTGTTGATCTAACCATATCAGTCAGGTTTCCA
>JAGUXE010000249.1 GCA_020061995.1 Ignavibacteriales bacterium
GTTGATAGTTCATAGTTGATAGAAAAGGCGAAACAAAATGAAAAAAATAAAAGTTCTATTCTTAATTTCAACATTATCCGTCTCAATTTTTCTTTACGGATGCGGAGCAAGCAATACAGTTAAAGGTGGAGTTATTGGCGGAGCGAGTGGTGGAGTGGTTGGTGGTGTAATTGGTCATTATGCAGGAAATACTGCATTAGGAGCGATCATAGGAGCCGCAGTTGGTGGTACAGCAGGCGTTCTGATTGGGAACCATATGGATAAGCAAGCAGCCGAAATGAAACAAAATCTTTCCGGTGCTACAATTGAAAGAGTCGGTGAAGGTATAAAAATTACATTTGATTCGGGAATTTTATTTGCGACAAATTCCTCGATACTTGAACCACAAGCCAAAACAAATATTCAAAGATTTGCTTCTATATTAAACAAATATCCGGATACAAATATCCTCGTGACCGGCTATACCGATTCTGATGGTACAGAAGAATACAACCAAACACTATCCGAAAGAAGAGCTAAATCTGTTTCTGATTATGCTACTTCTCAAGGTGTTACTTCTGCACGGTTTTCAGTTGTTGGATTCGGCGAGAGTGACCCGGTTGCTTCAAATTCAACTTATGAAGGGAAAAGAATGAATAGAAGAGTTGAGATTGCAGTATTTGCGAATGAGGAACTTATAAAAGCTGCCGAAAACGGTCAGTTAAACTAATACAAAATGATGCAAGTCGTAATTTCATTCTAACGAATGATTGTGATGAGTGTTGTATCAAAATATTATAGCGCAGAATATTTTTATCAATTGAAGTTAACATAAAGATGAAAATATGGATTTAACGCTTTTTTTTGAAGGAATACTGATTGGCTTTGCCATGGCAATACCAATTGGTCCTATCGGTATAATTTGTATCCGTAAAACACTTACCGAGGGGCGTTTACGTGGAATGATAATTGGTTTTGGAGCTGCAACAGCTGATGCTCTTTATGGTTGTGTCGCAGCTTTTGGACTTACAGTTATTTCAGATACACTCCTAAGCCAAAGAGTTTGGATACGTTTAGTAGGAGGTGCTCTACTTCTTTTTTTAGGAGTGCGAGCATTTCTAGCAATCCCGAAAGATCCAAAGCTTCAAATCCAAAGCAGTGGACGACTCAGATCATACCTTACTACCGTATTTCTAACACTTACTAACCCATTAACTGTCTTTGCTTTTCTTGCTGTTTTCGCTGCACTCGGTTTAGGTAATAAACTCAGTTATTTTTCTGCGGCACTTCTTGTTCTCGGAATTTTTTTAGGATCGAGTTTATGGTTTTTTGCTCTCAGTTCCGGTGTCACACTTTTTAGGGATAGGTTTGATGTAACCGGACTCTTATGGGTTAACAAAATTGCAGGCATTTTGATAATACTCTCGGGTGTAATTGCTATAGGGACTGTGTTATAGTAATGTGAGTAAAAATTTTATTACAGCTTAATCGCTTTAGGATTCTAAATGAATATTTACTTGCATCACAAATTTCGGATTTGTAATAACTGTTCACCTAAAAGATGTAGTTCCTTTTTCATCCCTTTGCTTGATTGAATTACTTAACCGAAGTCTCTAAATTAGTCTAAGAATTGAACATTATAATTTAATTTAAAGGGTACTTACATGTTATTTACAATAGCTGTTATTTTAATAATTCTGTGGCTTCTAGGATTTATCGTTTTTCCGATAACAAGTGGCTTAATTCACATTCTACTTGTAATTGCAGTAATTGTGGTATTAGTGAGAATAATTAGTGGCAGACGCGCATTATAATCCTCCATATGAGGTTGAACATGAATAAAATATACAGTGCGCAAAGTGGAACACACATTCTTGTTATTGTTGCTGCTCTAGTAATAATAATAAGCGGGATTTATTTGGCTCAATCGATTGTGGTGCTTTTCCTAGTCTCATTATTTCTTGCACTGATTGGAACTCCGCCTGTCCTTTGGTTAAAGGAAAAAAATATTCCATCCGGAATTGCTGTGTCGATAGTGATGTCTTGTATGATCATTCTTATTTTACTTATCGGAGCACAAATTGGTAACTCTATTGCAAGTTTTTCGTATGAACTCCCTCAATTGCAATCGCGTATTCGGGAAGAAGTTCTGGCTCTTAGTCTATTCTTAAAGAGTAAGGGAATTGAGGGGACAGAAAAAATTTTGATGGAGTACATTAATCCTGAAGCAGTAATGAAACTCACAGCCCATTTGCTTACAGGACTGAGTTCAGCTCTTTCCGATCTCGTTCTTATCCTTCTCATAGTAACTTTTATCTTACTTGAAGTATCTAGCTTTCCTGTAAAACTCCGAGCCATTCTGGGTGATCCGGAACAGTTATTCCCCGAATTCACAAAATTCATTATCGATATGAAACGTTATATGGTTGTTAAAACCATAATTAATTTGGTAGCCGGTATATTGATCGCAATATGGATGTACATCCTTGATGTACAATTTCCCGTTCTTTGGGGTTTCCTTGCATTTCTCCTTCACTATGTTCCCAACATTGGTGCGATTATTTCAGCACTTCCGGCGGCACTGTTAGCGCTTGTTCAGATCGGACCGGGGAGTGCTCTCCTTGTGCTTTTAGGCAATATTGTTGTTGGATTCATAATTGGTAATGTGATTGAACCACGTTTGATGGGGAGACAATTTGGTCTCTCTACTTTAGTTGTATTTGTCTCTCTTATATTTTGGGGGAGTCTGCTCGGTTTAATCGGAGCAATTCTCTGCATACCCCTTACCATGGCTTTGAAATTTGTATTTGAGAATAATGAAAGCACAAAATGGTTAGCTTTACTGCTTGGATCAGAAAAATTTACACTGACAAAATTCAAAGAAAATAAGTAGGGATTTCTAAATTGTAGTTTTCTTAGAACCCTTTAAAAACTCTCGAAAATTTTTGTTCTGATCGGGTTTTCATTATTAAATTATTTATCAGTTTACTCTCCATTCAAAAGCCAATTGTTTAACCTAATCTAACTCATCCAAAAGAGTTAACTACTTTTTCATCCGTTTGCCCGATTGTATATAAACTCTCTTTCTACGTAAATTAATTAAAGTTTATAAGTCTAAATCTTAAGGAGATTAAAATGAAAAATAATAGATTATTACTTCGCATTCTAAGTCGAAGTTCACGTTTTATCATGGCAATGGCTGTCGTTACAATTTTGATGTCAACCACTGCTTATACTCAAACTTATGCTAACCCGCATCCGGTACCACTTTTAACCGCGGAAACTTTTGGGGCTTTAGCTTATTCTGGGATTACCGGTTCTGCCACTATTGATGGAGACGGTGGAACATCAACAGCAGCGATAGACGCAGGTATAATATTTACCGGAACGAAATATGGCGTGGGTCACTCTTATGTTTTGCAAGCCCAAATTGACTTAGCCGCCGCATTGACAGATGCTTCCGAACGAACAAATGACGCAACTATCGTAGCAGATGCTCTCGGTGGACTAACCCTGGAGCGTGGTGTCTATGGAGGGGGTGCTCTTGATCTTGCTTCAGGAGCGACTCTTACACTCAATGGAAGTTCAACCGACATCTTCATCTTAAAGGCTGCATCTACACTTACCATAAACTCCGGGAGCACCGTCTTACTAACCGGTGGAGCTGTCTGGTCAAACGTTTTTTGGTATGTCGGCTCATCATCAACCACTATTAGTGGTGCAACTTTTAATGGAATCATTATTGCGGTTGCATCAATTACACTGAATGGAGGAGCCACATCCGTAACAGCTAAATTGTTGGCGCATAGCGGAGCAGTTACAATAAACTCCGATGTACTTCCGGTAGAACTAACCTTATTTACGGCTCGGTTAAACAATAATTCAATAGAATTAAATTGGAAAACAGCTACAGAAGTAAACAATTACGGCTTTGAAATAGAAAGAGGAGAAAACAATAGCAACTTCGAAAAAATTGGATTTGTCAAAGGAAATGGAAATAGCAATTCACCTAAAGAATATCTCTTCGTTGATAATGAAACCCTTTCCGGCAACTACTCATACAGATTAAAACAAATTGACAACGACGGAGTGTTTGACTATTCAAAAGTTGTATCTATAGATATTGGACTGCTTCAAACATTTGAACTAGCTCAAAATTATCCAAACCCGTTCAATCCAACTACTAAGATAACTTATTCGATTCCCGTCGATAGCAGAGTAGAGTTATTAATTTATGGGGTAACGGGAGAACTGGTAAAATCATTAGTTAATGAAGAACAAACTGCCGGAATATACACGATAGAATTTGATGCATCCGGTTTATCAAGCGGAACATATTTTTATAAAATCATTGCAAATGATTTCTTTCAAATCAAGAAAATGTCAGTTTTAAAATAA
>JAGUXE010000356.1 GCA_020061995.1 Ignavibacteriales bacterium
AAAAAAAATAAAAAAAATGAAGCAAGAAGCATATTGAATATTGTGGAGGAATCATATGTCTTTATTTATGTTGGCGCATTAATTAAAAGTAAAAATCTTATTGTGGCTCTAAAGATTTTTAAAAAAATTATTGAAAAAAACTGTAATGTTAGGTTTTTAATCATTGGTGAAGGTGTAGAAAAAGAAAATTTGCAAGAATACATTATACAAAATTCGTTATCGCAAAACATATTTTTATTCCGTTCGGTATTTGGTGACGATTTAATTAAGTATTACAGTGCTTCCGACGCATTTCTTCTCCCAGGAACCGGTGGGCTGGCAATTAATGAAGCTATGGCGTATGGTCTGCCAATCCTTTCTACTCAAGGCGATGGAACAGTTTTTGACCTTGTTTTTAATAATGAAAATGGCTATATAATTAATGATGATTTGTCAAATCTTGAGTATGCTATTAATAAATTTCTAGATCTGGATTCATCAGAAAGATATAGTATGGGAGAAAAAAGCAAGCAACTGATTACTGAAAAAGGAACATTGAAAAATATGGTGGATCGTTTTATTCAAGCAATAAAAACTTATTCTTGATTATGATGGTTTTATTTTATCTCATTAGTTAACTTAGTAATTAGTCAGCCCATAGAAACCAACGAACAAAGTTTGTTCTTCTCGTTAAATGATTCACTAGTTCAGAACCACCCTGCTTTGACAATTCGCCAGATGTTTGGAGTGATTATATTGAAGCAGATCCGTAATCTTTCAGATGAAAATGTAATAGAGCAATATTCATAAAATGTATACTGCCAGTATTTCTTCTGGTGTAGATGAATTTCTTGTTAAAAAGCCTTGTGAACCCTAAGAGTTAGTGCATTTTGGAAATTGGATAAGAGAAGAAGGAATAGAACTAATACTAATGGAGAGAATAAAAGTAAATGGAGATTATCGAATTGATCCGGATGTTAGTATAGATATAACAGTTCAATAGAAGAATATCAACTTTCTTACGGATAATAAATTATTCAAGAAGATAATAGATAACTGTAAAAGGATAACAGCGAAGGAAGGATTAACAGGCAGGCAGACATATAACCGGATGTTAAAGAAGCAATTGTAATGCTTCAACAGAAAAGATACTGATGTACTGCTTCAACGGAAAAGATACAAATGTAAAAAACAATCTGCATCAAAGGTTTCAAAATCATCCAGAGATTAAGAGTAAAGTGAAAAAAGCAGACAGAAAAGTAAGGACTATAGCAGGAAGACTCGTAGGTGAATTTGGACGTAATTTAGTTGTGGATTCAGACTATCAAAGTGAAATTTAGTTATTTAGCGAGTATTAAAAATAGAGAAAAGAAGATAAACAGAAAGTATATTCATTGTACGAGCCGACGTTACAATGTATTTTAATCGGCAAAGGACATAAGAATTATAAGACTTGCCCGCCAGATGGTGTTGATGAAAATAAAGTCTCAATTGTTATTACTCAAAAGGTAGGAGTAATAGTAGCTTAAAGAATTTTAGGTATCAATATGATAGACTTACACTTGAGCTGGCATTACAGAAATCACAACCAGTTTATTTTTGCATTATTTAAATTCATTAAACACATTTAATTCTCTCTACTTGAATTACGAAAGCATATGAAGAATAATCTTTCTGCACCATCCGAAATATTAAATAAAATAACTTTTCTTATTGAATTAATAAAGGATAAAAAAATAGAAGGTTACGATCTTTTCGATGGTGCAGATAGTTTTTTAAACAAAGTATTAAAAGGAAATTTGTTAAATCGTGTTTTAATTCAAACTTTAGTTCGGCTACCGATTAATATTCGCCCGCTCATAGGAATCAAAAAACAATCCAATGCAAAAATAATAAGTGATTTGTTAGTAACATTATTAATGTTGAAAAAACCAGAAAAAACATTTGATATAACTATTAATGATTTGTACAATAAATTATTCGATCTTAAATCTTCAAAAACAAAATTGTTAGCGTGGGGGCTTCCTTTTAATTTCTATTCAAGGAATGGAGCTATGTTAAAAGATACACCTAATGTAATTACTAGTTATTATGCAGGAAATTCGGTCTTTAAGTATTACTCATTAAAGGAGGATAATGAAGTTTATCAAAAGTTAATACAGCTAACTAATTTTTTTACTCAAGAAGTAGGTTATAAAGAATATAAAGAAGGAATTTGTTTTGGTTATTATCCAGGTAATCAAAAACCCATTCATAACTCAAATATTTTAGTTGGATCATTGATAGCAAAAATTTCAACTATAAAAAATGAAATTAATTTATTAGAAATAGCAAGAAAAGCAATAAATTATTCTTGTAGTAAGCAGAATGAAGATGGAAGCTGGTTTTACGGAGAATTGCCAAACTTGAAATGGATTGATAATTTTCATACTGGTTATAATCTTGAAGGATTGTTCGACTATATAAATTTTACTGGTGAAAAAGAATTTGAGAATTTTCTAATTAAAGGTTTTAATTATTACCTAGAAAATTTTTTCCATAATGGATTTATTCCTAAGTACTATAATAACAGATTATATCCAATCGATAGTCAAACAATTGCACAAACAATTTTAATTCTAACATTGCTCTCTGAATATGATAAAAGAGCAACTGGAATATTAAATAAATTAATACCCTGGGTTCTAGAAAATTTCTATAATGAGAAAGGTTACTTTTATTTTAGGAAGTATAGATACTATTGGATTAGAACACCCTATTTGAGATGGTCTACGACTCCAATGTTAGTTGCATTAAGTACATATATTAAAAAATTTGAATTATATGAATAAAATTTTATCAATAATTGGGGCACGTCCACAGATAATAAAAAGTTCTCCAGTATCTAAAGAACTTAATAAATATTTTAATGAATATTTATTACATACAGGTCAACATTACGACAAAAACATGTCACAGATATTTTTTGATGTATTAAAAATTCCTAAACCGTATATTAATCTTAATATTGGTTCAGGTTCTCATGCAGTTCAAACTGCTAATATGATGATTGGTATAGAGAGAGCGTGTTTAGAAAAAAAAACTGATTTGATTTTAATATATGGCGATACAAATAGCACACTTGCAGGGGCGATTGTGGGGGCAAAACTTAAAATACCGGTAATCCATATTGAAGCTGGTTTAAGAAGTTATAATAAGGAAATGCCGGAAGAATTAAACCGGATTTGTGCTGATCATTATTCAGATATACTTTTTTGCCCTAGTAATACCGCTGTCAATAATCTTAAAAATGAAGGTATTACAAAGAATGTTTTTAATGTAGGGGATGTTATGAAAGATGCTGTAAATCAAAACATAAAGTTAATTGATCCAGCTCAATTGCTTAATAAATATAACATCCATGAGGATTTCTATTTTATGACTATCCATAGGCAGGAAAACACTGATAACATTGAAAGGTTGCAAAATATTATCGAAATCGCAAATTCAGCAAAACATAAAGTGTACTTCAGTATTCACCCTCGAACAAGAAAAATTCTATATAATAATAATATCAAAATATCTTCGAATGTTGTTCAACTTGAGCCAGTCGATTATTTAGAAAGTTTAAGTTTTCAAAAGTCAGCTAAAATAGTTATAACCGATAGCGGAGGGATACAAAAAGAAGCATGTTTTTTAAAGACACCTTGTATAACATTACGGGATGAGACTGAGTGGATTGAGACTGTTTCAGCAGGTGTAAATAAAATTGTCACAGTTGATATGAACTTATTTAAAGAGGCTGAAGAATATTTTTTAATCCATGGTTATTTCAGCAAAGCATACCGGCTTTATGGTGATGGTAATACCTCTAAAAAAATTGCAGATATTTTAAGAAATATTTATGCATAAAAACTATTGTCATATCTTTTTTGATGAATATCCAAAAGATTCTCGTATTAGACGTTATACAAATTCTCTTCTATCGAATAACTATAAGGTATTTATTGTTTGTCTTGAAACTTCTCAAATGAGTTATTTTGAAAAAGATGGAAATTGCCGTATTTATCGCTTACCCATTAAAAAGAAAAGAAGTACATTTCTACGAAGATTTTACGAATATTTTATTTTTCAAGTATTGGCGACTATTATAGTATCCTATTTGCATTTAAAATATCGCATTTCAGCCTATCATGTTCATACTCTTCCTGATTTTTTAGTCTTTAGTTGCATATTTCCCAAAATATGGGGAGCAAAAATCATTCTTGATTTTCATGAACTCTTTCCAGAATTTATGATCCAACATAAACCTTCACTGACCTATAACTCACTGATCGTAAAACTTCTATTGTTACAAGAAAAATTGTCTTTTAAATTTGCTAATCAAATAGTTGTTTTTCATGATCCAGCTGGTGATATTCTTAAAACAAGAATTGAGACAAAAAAACCAGTATCAACAATAATGAATGGTGTTGATGAAAGTGAGTTTAGGGATTTTAAAAAAACTAAGAGTGAGTATTTTAATATTATCTATAATGGTACAATAAATTTCAATTTAAATTTAACCTTAATTATTAGGGCTTTAGATTTATTAAGAGAAAATAGAATCGATATTTATGAAAAAATCAGATTCTTAATTTATGGTGACGGTCCCGATTTATCAAATATTTTAGATCTTTCGAAAAGCCTGAAAATAGAAAATGTTTATTATATGGGCCGAGTAAACTTCAAAGAGATGGTAATAAAATTACAGGACGCAAATTTGTGTATTCTTCCACCTTTAAAAGATATTTATTCAGACCTATTTTATTCGTTAAAACTTTTAGAAATGATATATTTTAAAATACCGGTAATTGCTACTCGATTAAAAACATATGAAAAATATTATCCTGAAAAATGTGTGTTTTATTTTGAATCAGGAAATGTACAAGATTTAACAGAAAGAATTATTTTTGTTTATGAAAATATCGATATATCTACCGAATATACGAATAGAGCATACGAGGAGTATAAAAAATATTCTTGGGATATCATGGAAAAGAGATTTATTAAAATGTTAACTAAAATATAATTATTGGAGAGAGTATGAACATTCCATTCTTAGATCTTAAAGCACAATATAAATCAATTAAAGACGAAGTATTGCCCGCAATTAATAATGTATTAGATAATACCGCATACGTATTAGGAAAACCTGTAGCAGAATTTGAAAAAGCTTTTGCCGAAATGCATAATGCTAAATATTGTTATTGTGTCGGAACTGGAACTGCCGGAAATCATATGGTATTGTGGGGACTTGGGATTAAAGCAGGAGATGAAGTAATTATTCCTGCAAATACATTTATTGCCACCGCCTGGGGAGCTACCTTATGCGGAGCTACTCCTGTTTTTGTAGATTGTCACCCGGAAAATTATAATATCGATCCGGTAAAAATAGTTTCAGCTATCACAAGTAAAACTAAAGCAATTGTTGTTGTTCACCTATACGGGCAACCGGTCGATTTAGACGGCATAATTAATGAGATGAGAAAAAGCCGTTGGGAATTAATCGAAAAAGGTATATTTGAACATAATATAAACGGTCAGAGGATCTATTTAGTTGAGGATTGTGCTCAATCACATATAGCTGAATACCTGCCCCGTGTAATCAATGATTTTGACAATTTAAATGGACAACACAATATTGAAGAAAATTCAATATCCGATTCAAAACAAAATTCTATTACACAGGGGAAAGGTCAGAGAGTCGGAAGTTTAGGTATCGCGTCTTCATTTAGTTTTTATCCGGGGAAAAATTTAGGAGCTTACGGTGAAGGAGGGGCAGTGATGACAGATAATGAAGAACTTGCAAGAAAATTTAAAATGATACGCGATCATGGTGCCGAGCAAAAATATTATCATCAGATATATGGACATAACTATCGTATGGAAGGTATTCAGGGGGCTGTCCTTGGAGTTAAATTAAAGCACCTTGAAGATTGGACCAACGGAAGAAGAAGAGCGGCAGCAAAGTATAAAGAATTATTGCAGGATGTTGAAGGGTTGAAACTTCCAAAGGAAATGGATTATGCTAAACACGTATATCATTTATTTGTTATTCAGGTAATAGGAAAGTTGCAAGCCGAAAATGGAAAAAGGTCAGAAAGAAGGGATGAATTGCAGAAGTTTTTAGGAGATAACGGAATAGCGACAGGATTGCATTACCCGGTTCCGCTACACCAACAACCCTGTTTTGAACATTTAGGTTATAAAAAAGGGGATTTCCCTATGTCCGAAGAATTGGCTGAACAAGGACTTTCTTTACCGATGTATGCAGAGTTGACTGATGAACAAATTGATTATATTTGTGATAAGATTAAAGAGTTTTTTAAAGATTAATCCATTACAAACTTTTGACTTTATTACTAAAAAGTAATTTGTTCGTTAATGAATGACGGAAATAGTGAGAGACTCATAGTAGATTCTAATGGACTAGAAAAGAATGATTAAAATTCCCAGATATAAAATAGTCTTGTCACTGCTCGATTATTTAATATTGATGCTCTCATTAGTTGGAGCGGAATATATTATTTATAGTTTTACTCATAGAGCAATTAGATTTAATGGTGAGTCCTTCTTATTATCGTTTTCTTTATTAAGCGTTACATCAATATTTTTTATATTTGTCTTCCAAGCACAAAATCTTTATAAGATAAATATTTTCCTGAAGAGGGCTGTACATCTTGTCGCACTCCTAAAGTCGCTCTTAATTGGAATAATCTCTTTGATTATTTTGACGTATCTTTTTAAGTTTCCTTTTGTTCTAGATTCTCGACTCTATATTCTAGTTTTCGCTTTTTTGTTCATACTGAATTTTATAGTTTTTAGAATAGCCCTCTTTAGGGGTCTCTATTTGAAATTCTCTCGAATGGAGCTTATGCATCGCAATGTAGCGATAGTAGGAGCAGGTAAAACCGGTCATTTTGTTGCTGCCAAACTCTTATTAGAAAATAGTTATGGGATAAGGGTTGTTGGTTTTATTGACGATAATATACCCAAAGGAGAGATGATAACTTCTAATCTCGAAGTTTTGGGGGATGTCGAGAGTTTGAGATTATTAAAAGGGATTTTCAATATTGAAGAAGTGATAATCGCAATTGATAACATTGATTACTCAAGATTGCTCCAAATCATCGATATTTGTAACGAGATCAGAATCTCCATAAAAGTGACATCTGAGTTGTTCAGCATCATACCTCAAAAACTCTCTATAGAACAATACTTTGACATCCCCACCGTAAACGCAACACTTACAATTAATGAGTCACTAAATTCTTTCTTCAAAAGAATTTTTGATTTAATTACGGCGATTTTTGGGCTAATGCTTCTCTCCCCGATATTCTTACTACTCGCATTTCTTATAAAAATAACTTCTCGCGGACCGGTTTTCTACATGCAAGAAAGAATTGGTTACAAAGGTGTACCATTCAAGTTTTATAAGTTTAGATCAATGACAGGAAAAGAAGAGGATGATACAGAGAGAAAATCGAAAATGATCGAGTTTATGAAAAACCGGGCGAAGACAACTGAGGGGATAAAGATTGTAAATGAAAGTCGAGTAACCTGGATAGGTAAAATTATTAGGAAGACTTCAATTGATGAATTACCACAGCTATTTAATGTTGTCAAAGGGGAAATGAGTCTTGTTGGTCCCCGCCCATGTCTTCCTTATGAATTTGCTAATTATGACGAGTGGCAAAAGAGACGAGTTTCAGTTTTACCGGGGTGTACCGGCTTATGGCAGGTATCAGGAAGAAGTGAGGTCTCATTTAAAGATTCAGTTGTACTAGATCTTTATTATATTAACAATATGTCCCCATGGCTTGATTTGCAAATAATATTAAAAACAATTCCGGTAATGATTCTTTCCAGAGGGGGGAAATAACGATTTTGGCTTATATAGTTCAATGGGGTAATAATAATAACAAAAACAGGGAATAAAATGAATGTAGGTATTATTGGTCTCGGGTATTGGGGACCAAATTTGGTTCGAAATTTTCTCGCTAATAGCGAAGTTAAAAGTGTGCATGGATGTGATCTGAACCCTGCTCGACTGCAATTTATTGAAAGCAGATTTCCAAATGTAAAATTAACATCAAAAACAGATGAACTTTTATTAAATTCGGAAATTGACATAATCGTAATAGCAACTCCGGTAAGGTTTCACTATGAACTTGCTAAGAAAGCTCTAGAGAATGGGAAGCATATATGGGTTGAAAAACCTTTCACTGCAAACTCAAAAGAGGCAGAAGAATTAATAAAAATTGCCGACAAAAAGAAACTCGTAATATTTGTCGATCATACTTTTATTTATACCGGAGCAGTAAAAAAAATCAAAGAGATGGTTGATAAAAAAGTACTTGGTGACGTTATTTATTTTGATTCGGTTCGTGTGAATTTGGGATTGTTCCAACATGATGTGAATGTGATATGGGATTTGGCTTGTCATGATCTCTCTATAATGGATTATATACTTAATAAAAAGGTTGTTGCTCTGAGTGCTAACGGAATTGCTAACTTTTACGAGCATGAGAATATTGCCCACATTGCTCTTTATTTTGAAAATAACTGCTTTGCCCATTTTCATGTTAACTGGACTTCGCCTGTTAAAATTAGAAGAGTGTTAATTGGTGGCAAAGATAAAATGCTTTTGTGGGATGATATGCTGCCAACCGAAAAAATTAAAGTTTATGATGCCGGCATTGATATCGATAGTGAAGATCAAATACATAAATTATTAGTTCAATATCGTATGGGGGATATGTTTTCGCCAAAATTAAACGATACTGAAGCATTAGCAATGGGAGTTAAAGAGTTCCTTTCTTCAATCCGTGAAAAAAGAAAACCTTTAACCGGAGCTTTGGAAGGACTAAAAGTTGTGAAAATACTTGAGGCTGCCGAAAAGTCAATCAAAGAAAGAGGAAAACTTATTCAGATAGATAGTTTCTGATTGGTTTATAAATATTACAAACACTTATAGGTATAATATGGAAAAGAAAAATATAAATAATGTAAAACTTGGGGAAAACGTTAAGATTTTCGATTTTACTAATCTTTACGGTTGTTCGATTGATGATAATACCAAGATAGGTACTTTTGTGGAAATTCAGAAAAATGCCTTTATCGGAAAAAATTGTAAAATATCTTCTCACACATTCATTTGTGAAGGAGTTCATATTGAAGATAATTGCTTTATAGGGCATAATGTAACTTTTATTAATGACAAGTATCCCCGTTCGACTAATGAAGACGGTTCCATGCAGAATGAAGCTGATTGGAAAGTTGTAGAAACTTTTGTAAAGAAGGGGGCATCTATAGGTTCGTCCTCAACGATATTGTGCGGAATTACAATTGGTGAAGGTGCTATAGTCGGTGCAGGCTCGGTAGTAACCAAGAATGTACCGCCAAAGACAATTGTTGCAGGAGTACCGGCTAAGGTTATGAAACGTATCGAATAAACCTTTATAATTGATAAAAAAAATTAAAGCGGTATCTTTCAGATATCGCTTTTCTTTTTTAAATCATGATTTGAAAATTATAAACATCAACGGAGGTTAAAATTGGCAATTAAGTCATTAATTATTACCTTAACAATAACAGTCAATTGTTTTCAGACTATTCTCTTTAGTCAATCAAATTTTGTGGATGTAAATAATCGTGTATATAATTTTCTGAGTAAAATGTCAACAAAAGGGGAAATAAACTTTAATGAGTTTAGTCTCCCATTGACAAGAAAAGAGATTAGCGGGTACCTTAAAGTTATTGATGGTTCAAAGAGCAGCTTAACTCCCCTTGAAATGGACGAACTGAAATGGTATTTAAATGAATATTATGCTGAAACCAATGAAGAAGTTTTAGTAACAGAAAATCCAAAATTCTTTTCTGATGACGGAGGAAGATTACGACCTTTCTTTTTTAGGAATGAAAATTTTTCATATGCGGCAACTCCCATCATAAAATATGAGATGAATTCTTTTCATGAGAATTTTCTACTTAAAAGGTTTTGGGGATTGAATGTCTATGGAAATGTGAACAAAAGTTTCAGTTTCCAATTTGATTTTCGAGAGTATCTGGAGGAGGGGAATTTGATTGATCGACAGAAGCAATTTACGACTGAAACAGGCCCTATAATACTGAAAGCATCTGGAAAGAATATACAATTCAGCGAAACTAGAGGAAGCGTTATATATTCGAATGAATGGTTGGCATTTGGTGGAGTTAAAGAAAAATTTAAATGGGGAAGTGGAGAAAGAGGGAACTTAATTCTATCGACAAAGGCACATTCTTTCCCGTCAATTTATCTAAAGATTAGTCCGGCAGATTGGATACAGTTCTATTATATGCACGGATGGCTTCTTTCGAGGGTACGTGACAGTCTTGCCTCTTACAAAACGGAAATTGAAGGGAGACCAAGAAATATTGATAGACCAAAATATATAGCAATGCATGCACTACAGTTAAATCCTTTTACTAACCTATCATTAACCTTCGGCGAGACAATTGTGTATAGTGATATTTCACCCTACTGGGGTTATCTAATGCCATTTCTGTTTTATCGTTCAGTTGATCATATGTTTGAGGGGGGGGGCGGTTCAAATGTGGGGAATAACGGCTCCCTCTTTATCGATTTTAAATACAAACCTTACAAGGGGTATCAACTATATGGTGCTCTTTATATTGATGAAATTTCGGTTGAAGATATTTTAAAGGGTGATAATGCCAGGAATCAATTTGCATGGTCTGTGGGAGCTAAAGCGTATGGGATTTTATCTCCGCATTTAGGACTCAATATAGAATATACCAGAATATTACCCTGGGTATATTCAAACTTTGTACCTACACAAACATACACCAATTCAGGATATTTGATGGGGCATTATATTGGGCAAAATGCAGATCAAATTTTTGTGCAGCTCGATTATTTAATTCTAAGAGGTTTGGAATTAAAATTGTGGACAGAATTGATCCGTCGAGGCGGAATTAGTGAAGTTAAATATCAGTATCTGGATCCGGGGGAAGAGTTTTTGTATGGTAAAAGGATGTCTGAAAATAGAATCGGTTTAGAAATTTCGTACGAGGTATTTCACGACACATTCGCAAAATGTTATTATGAATATTCGAATATAAAAGATGAAGATGGAACACGCACTCCAAGTTGGCAATTGGGTAAGAATCATGCATTTGGGGTGAGTGTGCAGTATGGATTGTAGTTTGAAAGGTTGAGTTGTTGAAAAGTTGAATTGTTTATTAAACGAATAAACAGCTTCTTTCTCCTTTGCCGGAATTAAAGTATCGCTGTTAGAAAGGTTGAAATGGAATATCAATTTGCATTTGAAAAATTTCGAGTTTGGCAAAATTCTAGAGAGCTGGTTGGTTTCATCTATAAAATTACCAATACTTTTCCCAAGGAAGAACGTTATTGTTTAGTAGACCAAATAAGAAGGGAGATCCCGAAACGATTCGCCGCGATAATGCCTGATGACATGTATGGATAAATTGTCATGCTGAATTCATTTCAGCATCTAAATATTATGTGGCAAACAGATCCCGAAACGATTCGCCGCGGCGAACGGGATGACCAATAGTGTTTTTTACATATCTTTTGGGAGAGGTGAGTTAATAATAAAAATCACCGAGTTATCAAACCAATTGAACTCATTGCGAAAATCTCAATTAAACAAATAAACTATTAAACAATATAAAGAGTAAAAAATATGTTAAAAATAATATCAGTTGTCGGTGCACGTCCAAACTTTATGAAAGTGGCTCCGGTTCATAATGCGGTTATAAAGTATAATGAAAATCCTTTAAATAAGAACAGAGGTAAAATCACTCATCTTATTTGTCACACAGGCCAGCACTATGATGAAAAGATGAGCCAGGTTTTCTTTGATCAACTTGGACTCCCTAAACCCGACTTTTATTTAGGTATCGGCGGCGGTTCACACGCCGAGCAGACTGCCAAGATTATGATCGAGTTTGAAAAGGTATTAATCGAAGAAAAACCTGATCTTCTAATTGTTGTCGGAGATGTAAACTCGACAATTGCATGCAGTTTAACCGCAGCGAAGTTGGGAATTAAGATTGCACATGTTGAAGCCGGTCTTAGAAGTTATGATCGTGCAATGCCTGAGGAGATAAACCGTCTTTTAACAGATACAATATCAGATTATTTATTCGTAACAGAGCCGAGCGGTTTGGAGAATTTGAAGAAGGAAGGAATCGATGATAACAAAGTCCATTTTGTAGGGCATGTAATGATTGATAGTCTAATCAAATTTTTACCACAAGCGGATACATCGGATATACTCGAGCAGTTCGGATTGGAAAAGCAAAATTATATTCTCACAACTATGCACCGTCCGAGTAATGTGGATGTTGCAGAGAACTTAAAGGAAATGATTTTGATGTTCAATAGATTTGCTGAAAAGAAGAAGGTGGTATTCCCGATTCATCCACGCACCAGAAAGAATATTGAAAGTCATGGATTAATGGGAGAGCTTAGTCCTAACTTAATCCTTACCGATCCGATAGGCTACATAGATTTTATTGCTCTTATTAAAAATGCAGAATTGATACTTACAGATAGTGGCGGTATTCAGGAAGAGAGTAGTTATCTAGGTGTGCAGTGTATAACAATAAGAAGAACTACAGAGAGACCGGTAACTGTTACTGTCGGGACAAATCAGTTAGTCGGGGATAATTTTGAGGAGGCTGAGTCTGTTGCAAATAGGGTATTAAACGGAGAGTTAAAAAAAGGGGGAATACCGGAATTATGGGATGGCAAAGCCGCGGAAAGAATTGTTGAAATACTGGTTAGAGAAATGTTGTGAATTAAAGATTTAGTTTACAGTTAAAAAGCGCTTCGGCGCTTTTTTTTTGTTAAGGGGGGGTATATAAAATATTATGGTGTTATTTAAACCGCCATGGGTGCCGAGAAACTCCAAGTTTTATCCGACACTAATTTCAGAGGTCTGCAAACACAAGATTTAGGTGCGGGAAAGAGGAATGTTTGATTACATAAAACTGAGGAATCCTGTCTACATAAATTGTCAGAATTTAATGTAAGATTTAGAAATCCCGAAGGGATGAAATGATTATAGAATAAAATTCCCATTTTTATATCAACCCCGTAGGGGTGGTATAATTGCAATGTCGTTTTGATTGATGATATGCTTATGTCACCCCGTCGGGGTTAAGTTTTGTGGTGTTCTATTGTGAGTTATAATAATTTCACCCCTTCGGGGTTTATGTTAGAAAATTTGCTGTTGTGGCATAGGTCGCCATTCATGTCGACAATGCGAATGGTGATGGTCAAGATACAATCTTGACCTACATTAATGTAGGACAACTTTTCAAGTTGTCCATCAGAAAAGAAGCCCCTCTCTTTACAAGATAATGATTTTGTTGTGATTATATGTTTATGTAAATTTGCAATGTTACTGAAAAATTACATAGAGGATTTATGTACAAGGAAAGAGGAATTACACCTCATTTAAAGAAAATGTTGAAGAAGTTTCCGATTATTTCTTTAACGGGACCAAGACAAACAGGTAAAACAACTTTATTACGTAATGAGTTTAAGGATTACAAATATTTTAACCTAGAGAGGCCGGATTTACGTGAGTTGATAATCGGTGATCCACTCGGCTTTTTGAGAAACAACGGGAAAAAGATAATTTTTGATGAGGCACAGAATTTACCGGAATTATTCAGTTATATTCAAGCTGATTCTGATGAGAGTAATCTAGTTGGGAAGTATATTTTATCAGGCTCACAAAGTTTTTTGTTAAATGAAAAAATATCGCAGTCGTTAGCAGGTCGAGTAAGTGTAAATATTCTTTTACCCTTTGATTTCAGTGAGTATCCAAAATTAAAATCGAGTTCGGTTGAAGAGTTAATCTTATCGGGATTTTATCCAAGACTTCATGAATCAAAAATTAATTATTCCGATTTCTATCCATCATATCTTCAAACATATATCGAAAGAGATCTAAGAACTTTAAGCGGGATAGAGAACTTAAATACTTTCTCACGTTTTTTGAGTTTATGTGCCGGAAGGGTTGGTCAAATTCTAAATTTATCATCTTTAGCTAATGATTGTGGAGTTAGTGTAAATACTGCAAAGAGTTGGATTTCGTTATTGGAAGCAAGTTATATCGTTTATCTTTTACAGCCGTTTCACAAAAATTTTAATAAAAGAATAATTAAATCCCCCAAACTTTATTTCTATGATACGGGGGTAGTTTCTTCACTTTTAAGGATTTCAAATAAGGAGATGTTAAGGAATCATTATCTCTATGGAGCATTATTTGAGAATTTTGTTATAAGCGAGGTTATTAAGAAGAAATACCATTCAGGTACCCAGCCTTCAGTTTATTATTGGCGTGAAAGCAACGGTACTGAGATTGATTGTATTATCGAAGATGGGAATAATCGATTTTATGCAATTGAATTGAAGGGGGGGGACACGTTTAATAATGATTTTTTACGAAATCTGAAAATATTTGAAAATCTTGAGAAAGATATTTCCGTAAAAAGTAAGGTTATATATAACGGGGAAATAAAAAGTAAAATATCGGGTATTGAAATTATGAATTGGAGAGATTACTTATGAGTGAGTTAGAAGATAATCTTTCGATTCCAAATTCAGTGTTCGTACAATATTGTGAAACATGGGTCAAGATGAAATCTTGACCTACATTTAAATGTAGGACAACTTTTCAAGTTGTCCATTACAAACAGAAATAGTTTTCTGTTCTTTTCTTAGCCCCGAAAGTATTCGGGATAAACTACAGTGCCAAAGGAGGCACCCCTTTGGGGAAAAGTAGCCCCAAAGGGGCAGGCAAAAGAAACATTCCGCCGCTAACAATTAACATCTGATTTTATATCGGCAATTAATGCAGATCCCGTCCGCCTATATTTGTGTCATAAGGCATTATCACGGCTGACTTTAAAAAATTGCTTTACCGAGAAATTGATGCTGCTGCACCGCAAAGATTTCCTACGGAAAAATAACTTACGCAGGATGTGGAAGTATGAGAAAAGAAAAGTACTCGACTTAAAAGTCGAGCTACAAAGTTCAGACAAATTTTTCCGCTTAACGGAAATCTTCGCTCGGTAAACTTGCAAAGGTATCACTAGAGTTTTTTTATATATGAGCAATTTTTTAAGGTGCAAGGCATGAAATAAATTATCCTCAAGTCCCTCTCTTTACGAAAGAGAGGGATTTATGGTGAGTTTGTTTTCACATGGCTGTCGAGAACCACTTCTCGTGGCTGTCGAGGACCACTCCTCGACAGCTCTTAAGAATTACCGGAGGTAACTTTTTGGGATAACTGAAGGATTTTTTATTTATTCTGTCGAGGTTTATGAATTTATAGAAAAAGTATAATTATGTCTTGAAGTTGTAACAAATATGTGTATATTTGTATAAAAAGAAGTACAAATATGAAAAAACGAAGACTTTTTAATAAAATAATCCCTTACATCGATCATAAGAATGCTATTGTTATCACCGGTATGAGGCAGGTCGGTAAGACGACTATTATGCATCAAATTTATGATACAATCGACACCCCGAAACTTTGGTTTGATTTTGAGAATCCATTGGATGCAATTCCATTTGAAGATATCGATTATAAATCCATTTATCATAAACTAAATAAACTTGCCGGAGGAGATGGGGAACGACTCACAATTTTCATAGATGAGATACAAAACTTTCCGGAGATAACCAAAATAATGAAATATCACATTGATCATTATAAGGTTAAGTATATCGTTACAGGGTCATCCAATTATTACTTGAAGAACTTATTCCCCGAATCATTAAGCGGGAGGAAGTTTTTATTTATCCTAAATCCTTTATCATTTCAAGAGTATCTTTATTTCAACGATATAATTGATATCCCTTCTACAAGTGAAGTTAGTATATATGATATAATGAAAAATATTACTCTTTATGAATACAAAAAATTTGATAAATTCTATAATGATTACCTCGAGTATGGAGGTTTCCCTGAGGTTATCGTAACTGCTGATGTTGAGACAAAAAAAATGATATTGAAGAACATATTTACTTCTTTTTTTGAGAAGGATATTAAAATTCTGGGAGATATTAAAGATGTGAGGGAACTTCGCGATCTGATTCTCTTATTGGTCCCGAGAGTTGGCAGTATTTTGGATATTACAAAGCTGGCTTCAGAATTGGGAATCAACCGAATGAAGATATACAACTATCTGGAGTTTTTGCAGGGACTCTTTTTTGTGCGATTAATCCCGAAATATTCAAAGAGTATTGATCGATCAGTCGCCGGTGGTAAGAAGGTTTACTTTTCTGATACAGGGATGCTGAATATTGTTGGTAGAGTTAATGATGGACAGCTTTTTGAAAATGTGATTGCTAATCAACTCAATAATTATGGCGAATTATCATTTTATAATTATAGGGGAAGCAGTGAAATTGATTTTATTTTGAATAAGGAGATAGCTTTCGAAGTAAAACTAAACGGCTCAGTTCATGATTTAAAAAGATTATCAAAATTATCTTCAGGATTAAATCTCACCGATTATTCAATTATAAGTAAGTCTTTTTGCGGAATTGATAAAGTGGTATATCCGATGTTTCTGTAGGTTATGATTGCAGAACTGTTCACGTTTAAACGGAAGGTGGGGGGGTAGGAATAGAGGAAATTCGGAAGTTAGGAAATTCGGAAGCTGGGGAATTCGGAAGCTGGGAAATTTAGAAGTTAGGAAGTTTGAAGTTTAAAAAAATGGAGTGAAAATTTATGGAAAGGGAAAAAGACTTAAAACATTTTAGAGATTTAGAAGTATATCAGTTATCCTTTAAATCAGCGATGCGAATTTTTGAAATTACGAAAACGTTTCCCTCCGAAGAAAAATTTTCATTGACTGATCAGATAAGGAGATCATCCCGTTCAGTTTGTTCAAATTTAGCCTGCCCTATGAAATAAAGTGATGATAAAATTTTATTACATATATATATTGTTGAGTCTAAAAGATAAAAAATTTTA
>JAGUXE010000122.1 GCA_020061995.1 Ignavibacteriales bacterium
ACAAATTGATAAATCCTTTTGGCAATGAGCTACCTTATTCCTGAAATCACGGTATCTTTTTCCATTCCATATTTTTTTCATATCATCAACGAATATATTGCCCATTAAAAATTCACCGTTTGGATCTCGGCAGCATGGAATAACATCTCCGTTAAAAAGTATTACAGTGGAAATATAGATCCAGTTACATCTGTTATTAGTAGTAATCCTTGGCACCAAAGCTCCCCGCTCAAAAGCTTCCCTATCGTAAAACCAATATTTCTGATCTAAAGGCAAAAAGCATTTTCCCTGTTCAATGCTTCTGACACAAGGCTCCAGCACCCTTGTTTCATCTACCCCGAGCTCTTTGGCTAGCCGTAAAAAATCACTTACTTCAGACTCATTATGTTTCATCAGAATAAGTCCGAGTATTATTTTAGGATTCTTTACATCCAGGGCTTTCTTTCTCTCGGATAACTTTTTGATATTCTTTATTATTTCGCTAAGGTCGCTACCAACGCGGTAAATCTGATGAGTATCCTGCTTTACTCCTCCTATCTGAATGCTTATTTCATCTATACCGCAATCTATTAATTTATCCGGGTCTAAAAAATGCCCATTCGTGCAGGTGGTCACGTACAAACCATTATCTTTTGCATATCTTATCATTGCGTACGAATCAGAATGCAAAAAAGGCTCACCCATATAATAAAAAAGAACACTATTTGTATGATGATAAATCTTATTAATTATTTTCTGAAAATCTGCAAAAGACATCTGTCCTTTTGGCCTTTTTAAGATTCCAGAGCCGGTTTCGCAAACCGGACATTTTAAATTGCATATGTTAATTGGCTCCATCGTAATATGCACAGGCAAACCAATGACTTTTTCACTTTTAATTAAAGCTGAAAATAGGGCCAAACAATAATCAAAAAATCCCCTCGGTCTTTTATAAATCAAATTTGTTATTTTTTTAATCTTCCTGAAAGACATCAATCTAAAACCCGAATCATTTTTTATTATAGCTTAATCTTATATATCCATTTCGAGCCAATGTTACCTTTCCTACCACTTTTGCCGGCACTCCAAAAACAATTGAGTTATCAGGCATATTTTTATTTACAAAACTACAAGCTCCAATTACGCAATAATTACCTATTGTTAAGCCCTTGGAGATTATTACATTAGGACCTATATAACAATAATCTCCTATTTTGACTTTTCCATAATCGTATTTCTCTTTACCTTTAGATAATGCCCATTTAATACTATCGTGGCTATATATCTGTACTCCGGCGGATATGGAGCAATTTGACCCTATCTCTATGCCTCCTGAACCATCCAATATAGTAAAGGGCCCTACCCAAGTATCCTTTCCTACTCTGACATCGCCGATTACAATTGAAGTATCATAAATGCTTGTGCCCTCACCAAAATTTAGATATCTTGCCTTCTCCCATCTATCGGTAAATTCCTCTGTAAAGGGTAAAACCCTATTCCATTTCTTATTAATTTCATTTCTTAAATATTTATGCAATTTCTTTAATTCCAAGTATATTTTTAAACTCTCTTTTCTCATATCTTCCTTCCCGATATAAAAAATCCGCTACGCTCCCATCCTTTAGGTTGAATACATTCTATTTTTCTTATACCTGCCTCCTCAAACCAACCAGCCACCTCTTCCTTTGTATGGTGACTGGCATAATATGGATGATACCAATCTTGATTGACTAAATCTGCATACTCTTTATCTTGTTTTGGATTAAACCAACACTTAAGAAAATGATCGTATATAAATTTATGTAGATTATATTTTCCTTTTTTTATATTCAGCAGTTCTATATCTTCTTCAATGATTAATGGCTGTTTGATTTTATTAAAAGCTCCTCCCAGTTTAGTCATTTCTCTTGAGAATTTCATACATTCATCATAACTCATCTTAGTAGAGATCTTTCTTATCTCTCTATCTACCAGCTCTCTTATAAAAGGCTTTTTACAATAGATATAAATACCTATCTTTCCTCCCAGAGATAATTTTTTAATTAAACTTTGGAGTGCTCTTTTAGGGTTAGGCGTATGATGGATTACTCCACAAGAATAGATGAGATCGAAAGTTTCTTCAGGATAAGGTATTTCAAAAATCGATGCCTGGGAGACTATTACATTTTTAAATTTCTTTGTCTTTTTATAGGCTATCTCCACAGATAGACTCATATCTATACAGTGCCTTTCTGCATCCGGATTATGATTAAAAAGGTACTCGGGCCAGGCAACCCCACATCCGGCATTTAAAGTCCTTCTTGTATTTTTAAAAAGGTCTTTTAGCTCTGATTCTGAACTACAGCCTAGCGTAGCCATAAATTGTTCTTTTAAATCTTTTATATCTTGCTTAGTAGAACCCAAATTTTGATTTCTTTTCTGACCCCACTTGGTTCCAAAAGACTCAATGGTTTGATTTTCTTTAGAATTATTTAACTTATTCATATACAATGACTTATCTACAAATCTCGGAATGCCTTTGATTATAGGATAGGCGTTCTTCTCATTATATAATTCTCCAGAAATAACTTCTCCATTTCTTTCTTCTTTTATACTTAAGTTGAGTCTGATCTTGGTTTTCGGATCAATGAATATACTAAGGTCTTTTTTCATTTTATTTTTACATATTCTCCTCTTAAAAATATTCTCAACCACCATTCAAAACATAGTAAAGACCAGATAAATAAACGCCTATTATTTTTACCTTCTAAATGTTGTTGAATCAAATTTTTTATAGTTTTATAATCAAAATAATTGTAGACATTAGCTCTCTTGTCTAAAAGCAGGTCTTTAACATAATCTATGCTTTCTCCTTTAAACCAACTGGCATCAGGGCCACTGAATCCTTGTTTACGTTGATTAACAATTCTATCTCCTACGTATTTTTTTAATACTTTTCTTAAGATCATTTTTCCATCATGCATTTTTTGAAAATACCTTTCTCTTTTTGCTAACTCATCTTCATCTATACTTAAGATACTATCTATCTTCTTAAGCTTTAGTCTTACCGGAATCTTTAGGGCGAAGTCTATCAGATCATTATCCAAAAAAGGAACTCTTACCTCTAGGCTATGTATCATACTGAGTTTATCCTCTACAATCAAAAGCCCATGTAAAAATGTCCTTGCCTCAAAATAAAGTGAGTGATTTATATAGTCTTGGCAGGTTTTAGGGACAAGATTATGATTACTAAAAATCGACCTAAAAATATCCTCTGTGCATACATTTTTAACCTTGTCCCATATGGGAGAAAATAACTCCTTTAAGGTTTTATTAGGAACGAGCCTCTGCCAGTATCTATAGTATCCATTTATATATTCATCAAAGTTTTTACTCTTTAAAGTCCGATAATATCTCCAGGGGTATCCGGCAAATAACTCATCGCCTCCTAAACCAGAAAGACAAACCTTTACAAATCTACTGGCTAATTTTGAGGCATAAAAATTAGGATAACTCTGTCCTAATCTTAAATCCTCCAAAGCCCAAACAAGATGGGGAAGGCATCTCTGCATATCCCCAGATTTTAAAACCATTTCATAATGCTCTGTTTGATAATGATAGGAGATATGTTCTGCCTTTTCTCTTTCATCAAAGGAAAGTTCCAAGCCTGAAGCAGAAGATAGATCAAAACCAATACAAAATGTCTTTAATTCTTTGAAGTACTGTGAGGCAATAGCAGTAATTGAACCTGAATCT
>JAGUXE010000197.1 GCA_020061995.1 Ignavibacteriales bacterium
CATCAATTATTAGAATTTGCTTTTTCATTTTCACTTCATAATAAATATTGAATGCATGTCGTAACTTAACGACAGATGAATTTGTTGAAACTTAAACCCCAGAGGTTACCATTTAAGGTAACCTCCGTATAAATGCAAAAATGGGGCTGGTGGTTGTGAGAAATTTGTTTTACTAATTCCTCAATTATCATGTCCTGGTTGCCCTATTCTACTTTGGATTAATTCTACCACCGATAAATTAATTTCAGCAGAATCCACAACATGATTTCGGGTAGAGATTAGTTAGTATTTGTAGCCCTATCGACTAATTACAATAACTGTTCCAGATATTAAGGATTCGATTTGAAGGTGTTTTTGATAGGTAAAAATAAATTTGTCGTGAAATTCCAACACAAGTAAAACTAATCTGTTGTTTTTCGGTAAAGGTTGAGTATTATGGATTCAACCTCATGAATATTTGCAAAACGGTTTGCCGGATCCTTTTCTAAACACTTACAAACAATTTGATTAAAAAATTCGATAAATAAAGGATTACAATCTATTGGAAGTGTTGGATTGGTATTAAAAATTGAATGTATAATTGCTATCTCGTTTTCTCCCTTAAAAGGAATGTCGTTGGTTAATAATTCATAGAAAACAACCCCGAGTGAGAACAAATCCGTCCTTTGATCAACAACTGTATTTGTAATCTGTTCCGGAGCACAATAACCAAGCGTACCGAGTACCGTACCAAGAGATGACATTGTCGTTATCAAAGATGATTTTGACAATCCGAAATCCATAATTCTAATATTCTCATTTTCATCAAGCATTATATTATTTGTTTTTAAATCTCGATGTATAATTGATTTCGAATGTATCTCTTTTATCCCTTCACAAATTTGCATGACAAGATTGAAAACCTTTTCATAGTCAAGAGGGTGTTTAGATTTTATATAGTCTTTTAGTGTACCACCAAGCAATAATTCCATAGCGATGAACCCTCTGCCTTCAAATTCACCAATTTCAAAAACTTTTACTATTGCCGAATTGTCAAAAGAAGAAAGAAGTTGTCCTTCTGATGAAAATCTTTTGCGGTTTTCGTTATCCTCAAGTAATTCTTTATTCAATACCTTTAAAGCGACTGTTCTTTTTGAAATCTTATCAAATGCTTTATAGACAACTCCCATTCCCCCTTTACCAATTTCTTCTAATATTCTAAAATGGGAAATATATTTTGCACTCTTATGAAGTTGAATTTTATAGCTCAATATTATGGATAGCATAATAAAAATGGTAATTGGAAGTAGTGCATAGATTAACGAGTTTACAAATCCATCCAAAATAAAAATATGAACTAAAATCAAGTGAATCAATATTATCAGTAAGTAGAAATATATTTTACTTATCAAAGGATTTCGATAAAACTTTTTTGAAACAATATGCGCAGAGAATAAGATTAGTCCCAATAAGAGCAATTTTACAAATTCGTCAATGGTATTAATTAATAACCAGGTTCTTTTTAAATCTTTAACTGAAGTTGTATAAATGTGAGATAAAATCGAAGATTCACGCATCGTAACAGTTGAACCTTTTTTATCAAACTCTTTAATTAACTCTTTTCCTGATGGGAATCTTGCGGTCAATTTATATTTATCAGCATTTGGAAGTCCGAAAATTATCTCTGAAATATTTTGTTGAATCATTGGGGATGAACCTATTCCCAATATTTTTTGTGTAGAGTGAATTACCTTACCCTTATTGTCAAATGCTTCTAAAAACAATGCAGTCCCAATTCCACTTCTATTACTTTCGTCACTAATTAGGTTAACCTTAATATAACTGTCTGAAACGAGATTATTTCGATACAGACGGGCGCGTTCACCTTGTCCAAAAGAATATTTAGAACTTGCTAAAAATAAATCTAAGTCTCCATCATCATCATAATCAATAAAGTTGGGGTTTCCGGCAAAATTTAAACCTGCTGCCTCGCTAACTTCAGTAAAACCTATACCTTTATTATTAATAAAAAGCTTTGAACTAATTAAAATGTCCATCCATCCATCATTATTAACATCAGCGCTATTCATAAAACCATTTGTGGGTTCAGGACTAAATACAATGCTCTGAATAAAATCTTTCGTCTCAGTCTTTCTAAATGTACCATTCTTATTGTTGAGGAAAAGGTTCGGTTCTTTTTTCTGATGATGAATTACAATATCCATGAAACCATCATTATTGAAGTCTTCCGAAATTGCGACAGTAGTTGAAAAAGAGAAATTAGCATCAGTATCAAATGCTACATCACTACTTTTCTTAAATTTAAAATCACCTTCATTGAAATAAAGATCACAAATTTTACCTCCATTTGGTAGATTAAAAGGGATTAATAAATCAATCAAACCATCATTATTAAAATCTGAAAATAGATTTCCAAATGACTTATTATCATTTGGTTTTGAAATATTTGTCTGGAAGTCAGGGACAAGTACAAATCTGCCAACTCCGTCATTCCGAAAAATCAGATCAGGGTTATCCGGCGATGAGAC
>JAGUXE010000012.1 GCA_020061995.1 Ignavibacteriales bacterium
AAAGTTACTTCCAAAACTGATAGGATTAAGAAACCATTGTCTGCAATTAATCAAACCGTACTTCAGCAATTAATTGGCAGTAGTGAAGTTCAAAAATTCATTCAAGTGAATGAGTATAACGGGATATATTATTACAATAAAGAGTATTTTGAATTATTACTGAAATGGAATTTTACTTTGGAACTCATTCGCAGAAGTGAAAAGGAAGTAAGGGTTCTCTCAGAAAAACAAAAATCGATAAATGAAGTTTTTGCTTCAAAACATTTTATTACTTCAATTAACGAGATGGTTGATTTTACAAACTCAATTTCTAAGGCATCTGAAGAAGCAGGATATAAATTTAATATTCTAACTACTTTGATAATGTCACTTTATCAGCCAAAAATTACAAAGGAGAAAAAAGAGATAGCAAAGAAAACAAAAAAGAAGAAAGAGTAAACTTAATTTAATTATCGAGGTCCCTTTTAGAATAATATTTGTTGTATTGTACAGCAGATTGATTTTTATATAGGATTGCCTTAGCATCAAAACCATTAAATGGAGGATTTATGAGACGAATAATTATTTTTATGGTTATCGCCATTCATAGCTTAACATGTAATGTAACAGCACAGACAACAATTCAAGTTGCATTCCCAAATTTAACTTTTACACAACCGGTTGACATCCAACATGCCGGTGATAATAGTGATCGATTGTTTGTAGTTTCACAAACAGGAACAATTTCAGTTTTCCCCAACAACCAAAATGTTACGTCATCAAAAATATTTCTAAATATTACAGACAGAGTTGTAGCTGGCGGTGAAAGAGGTTTACTAGGACTCGCATTCCATCCAAATTATGAAGTTAATGGATATTTCTACGTTAATTATAATGGTGGATCACCCTTAAAAACTTTTATATCTCGATTCCAAGTTTCAACAAATCCGGACTCTGCTATTAAAGATAGCGAAGTTATTCTTCTAACCTTCTCTCAACCATATACAAATCATAATGGAGGACAAATATCATTTGGCCCTGATGGTTATCTGTATATAGCAACGGGAGATGGTGGAAGTGGCGGTGATCCTCAAAATAACGGACAGAATAAATCCTCTTTTCTTGGAAAAATATTGAGGATAGATGTTAACGGTACGAGTGGTAGCAATGGTTATTCAATACCGGTTGACAATCCATTTTCTAACAATTTGTCAGGTTGGAAAGAAGAAATATTTGCTTATGGATTGCGAAACCCATGGAGGTTCAGCTTTGATCCTGTTACAGGTTGGAATTGGTGCGCCGATGTCGGTCAAAATATTTGGGAAGAGATTAATATTATTAAAAACGGAAAGAACTACGGCTGGAAAATTATGGAAGGAGCTCATTGTTATTCCCCTTCAACCGGATGCGATACAACCGGACTTACATTTCCTATTTATGAATATGCTCATAATTCTTCAGGAGGATATTCAGTAACGGGTGGTTTTGTTTATCGTGGGCCTAATGTTCCGCAACTCATTGGGAAATATATTTATGCTGATTATGTTTCACAAAAAGTTTGGGGATTAACATATGACGGTGTAAATCCGGCAGTTAACGAAGTGTTAATTAACAGTGCCGGAATCGGAATTTCTTCTTTCGGTATAGATCAGTATAATGAACTTTATATTTGTGCTCTCTCAAACGGAAAGATTTATAAGTTTACTCCTACTGCCCAAATAATTGCGCCAACAGCATTAAAGATTGTTTCCAACCAAGTTTTATCGGTAACATTGCAATGGACTGATAATTCGAATAATGAATCCGGGTTTATAATAGAAAGAAAAATTATTGGACAGAATGAATTTACTCCTATCGATTCAACATTCGCCAATATTAATGAATATCATGATTCAACGATTAATTCGGAAACAAATTATGTTTATCGAGTTAGAGCTTATAATTCCTCCTCGCAATCAGGTTATTCCAATGAAGTTACAGTTTACACATTAGTGCCGGTTGAAATGGGGGTATTAAATGTTCGACAAAATGGAGACAAGGTCTATCTTAATTGGTCAACTTTTTCTGAAACTAACAACAAAGGGTTTGAAGTATATAGAAAAATTCATACTCAAGATAAACGCGAGGTTAATGACCCATTTGTTTTAATTGGATTTATCGAAGGGAAGGGAACAACCATAGGGCAGAACGAATATTTGTACATTGACAATTTTTCAGAGCAAACGATAACGGGAAACATTTCTTATCGTTTAAAACAAATAGATTTTACGGGCAAGTATCTTTTTACTGATATTGTCATGTTGGAAATAAATATTGAACCAAATGATTTCACGCTTTTTCAGAACTATCCTAACCCGTTTAATCCGATTACAAAAATAAAGTTTTCTATTCCGGATAAAGGGAACGAACTAGTTCAATCTTCACTTCGAGTTTATGATATAATCGGAAATGAAGTTACCACTTTGATAAATGAACCAAAACCGACAGGTACCTATAGTGTAGAATTCGATGCTTCGGCATTAACCAGCGGAATTTATTTTTATGAATTTCAGTCAGGAGATTTTCGAGCAACCAAAAAGTTGGTTCTACTAAAATAGACGTAAAGATTTTTATTAGTCACTATATAAAGGATTTTAGAAAAGGGGATATGATTCATCAGATCCCTTTATTTGTTTCAACTTTCCTCAATAATTCTCTATGAATTAGAGAGAATAAATATCCGAAACCGAGCCCCAATATTGCTCCACCAAGAATGTCGGATGGGTAATGTAAGCCTAGATAAACACGTGAAAGTGCGATTAAAAAAGCTGTTATGAATAAAACCCATTTGTAATCAGGATAAATTTTGTAGAAGAACATTGCAACTGCAAAGTTATTCAATGCATGATTCGACGGAAACGAATATGAACCTGTGCAACCAAGTGGCGTTAGAATATTATTATATACATTGCACGGACGTATTCTTTGAAGGAGTTCCTTTAATAATTTTGCTCCTGCTTGGTCAGCCGCCGTTACGAGGAATAATACAAGTATTGCTGCAATTTTCCCTTTATAACCACCTTTAAAAAACAGTACCCCCCATAAAATTATATATGTTATAAACCAGTGATTAACATTAGTAATTGAAGAAAAGAATTTGTCAAATGCGGGGTTTGACAAACTTGTATTAAAAAAATAAAGGAGACTCAAGTCAATTGAGTATAGAAAATCTATCATTTAAGGCTTTCAAAAGGTAATTAAAAAATGCTTCAAATATCTATTCGATTATTCAAACAAATTTATTTAATTTATAGGCTAAATTCATCAATATTATTCCTAAGTCAAAATAACGACAGATGGCTAAATGAAAAAAAACAATTCAGCGACGGTTATTGATTTTATTTATAACACAAATATTGTGTACGAAGATAAAAAATTCGAGTTTGTAAAAAAACAGACTGAAGAGTTTCTGATTATTCCCCTAAAAGTAATAACCTTATTAATTGCCATCTCCGGTCTTTTCGCTATGATATTTGAAGTCAGATACTTTAACGAATATCGTCTTGAAGTTTATTTGACTAGACTAATTGCAACTTTGATTTCATTCAGTATGCTTGTTGTCCTCTTCACTAAACATGCATTGAAAAAACCGGTATTGCTCGTGCATATACTTCTGTTGACAATTATAATCTCAAGCGGATATATGATCTTCCTAATGCCGTCGACTCTGATTGTTAATTCACAAATTGTTGGATTAATGATATTTACCTCGGCATTGTTTTTAAGTTGGGAAGTAAAAAACCAAATTATTGTTGCCATCTATTACAATATTGTTTTTGCAATCGCAGTGTTATTCAATCCAGACCCTGACATTTATTTCCTTGGGAATGGATTTGAATCCGTATTATTTGTAATCTTCCTTAGTTTAATTTCTGTAGTTGGGAGTGCTGTTAATTTTAAGTTAAGATCGGAAGTTGCCGAAAAATCTTTCAGAATAAATTTAAGTGAAAGGAAATATCGATCAATAATTCAAAATTCTGCTGAAGGGGTTTTCCAAACGAGTGCAGATGGTAGATTTTTAACTGTCAATCAAGCATTGGTTTCAATTTTAGGTTATGATTCAGAAGACGATCTTAAAGGATGCGACATTGAGAATGATATCTATAAAAACCATGAAGATCGTAATAAAATTATTGAACTATTAAGAACTCACGGCGAAATAAAAAATTTCAAAGTTGAGTTAAAAAAGAAAGATGGTTCATTTATTACCGCCCGGCTTAACGATCGTATTGTCAGCGATGAAGAATCGGGAAGGGAATATTTTGAAGGAAGTTTGCATGATATAAGCGATCAAATTCGCCTTGAAGAAGAAAGATATATTGCTGAAGAAAAATTAAAAGAAGAAAAGATAAAATCTGATAAACTTGCAATTGAAGCTCTTAAATCAAGCGAAATCAAAGGGCAGTTTTTAGCAAATATGAGTCATGAAATTCGCACACCTATAAATGGAATTATCGGTTTTTTATCACTGATTGAACAGGGAGCTTATAAAGATAAAGATGAACTTCAAGATTTTATTGTTAATGCAAGAGCTTCTGCTGAAACATTGCTTGATCTTGTAAATGATATTCTCGACTTCTCCAAAATTGAAGCCGGTAAACTAAGTTTATCGGAATCAAATTTTTATATACGTGATGTTATTAATGAAGCTGTTTCAGTTGTTATACCTCGTATACAGGAGAAAAAACTTAAACTAATAATTACAATTGAAAAGACAACCTCTACACATTTGATTGGTGATCCTTCACGATTAAGACAAATTTATCTTAACCTTTTATCGAATGCTGTTAAATTCACCGAAGAGGGGGAACTGAAGATTTTTGTTTATTCTGAAAAAATCGGTAAGAATAAGATAAAACTTTATTCTGTTGTTGAGGATAGCGGAATCGGAATTCCACAAGAAAAATTGAATTATCTGTTTAAACCCTTTTCACAAGTCGATGGTTCTTATACAAGAAAATTCGGTGGTACCGGCTTAGGACTTGCAATCTGTAAAGAACTGGTAACCCTTATGGCGGGACAAATTTGGGTAGAAAGTAATGTAGATAAAGGAACAAAATTTACATTTACTGCAATATTAACAGCCCCTGAACAAGTTACGTTAATTGGGAAACTGAAAGCAAATGCAAACCAGAAGGCAAAAGAAGAGATTGTAATCACCGGTGCAATTAAAACTGAATCAAAAGAAACTGTTCTTGTTGATAAAAATGAATTAAGAGGAAAATTCAGACTCCTTCTTGCTGAGGATAATGCAGTGAACCAAAAAGTTATTATGAAAATATTGGGGCAAGCAGGTTTCTATATTGAAGCTGTCGATAATGGTGAAGAAGCGGTTAATGCTTTAGTTAAAAACCGCAATTACGACGTTATACTGATGGATGTTCAAATGCCGGTAATGGATGGATTCACTGCGACTGAAACAATTCGTTCTCTTGAAGAACCCCTCTGCGATATCCCCATTATTGCAATTACCGCACACGCTCTTTCCGGAGATAGAGATAAATGTATTGCCGCCGGTATGAATGATTACGTTACAAAACCAATTAAAACTGCAGAAATGATTCGAATATTAGATGGTTGGTTAAGGATTGATGAAAATATAGGTGCAGAAACAAAACCTATTATTGAAGAGAAAAAGGAAGAAGTATCTATTTTTGACAAAGAGCATTTTAGTATGATTAGCAGTGACAATAAAGAATTTCAAATTGATTTATTGACAACTTATTTAAGTGATTTAGTTAGGAGAATCGGGAATCTTGAAAATTCGATTTCTATAAAAGAGGTAAAGAAAATTCAAGCTGAATCACATACTATAAAAGGAGCAAGTTTTTCTATTGGTGCGAATGCTCTTGGTTCAAAAGCTGAGGATATAGAAGCCGCTGCAAAGGAAAACGATTTTTCAAATATGGAAAAACTTATTACTCAATTAAAAAGTATACATGAGAATACAATACCGATATTAGAAACTTACCTCAAATAAAAAAAGAGGCTGGCTACTATTTTGACAGCCTCATATCTGCAATGCTTTTACAAACTAAAATCCACATTTCGATTAGAATAGTTAAGGCATTTGTAAGACTTCCTTAACTAGATTCACTGCCCAATCGATTTCTTCTTTTGTAATTACAAGGGGAGGGGCAAAGCGGATAACGTGACTATGAGTTTCTTTGCATAAAACTCCACGTTTCATTAATGCCTCGCAAAACCTACGAGCTCCACCTGCTTCGGGATGAAGTTCTACACCAATAAACAAACCTCGACCACGAATCTCTTTTACGTGGACGGTTTCTATTTTGCTAAGTTTTTCTCTGAAATAATTTCCGAGTTCAAATGATTTCTCGATAAGATTTTCCTCAATTAAAACCTTTAAACTTTCTCGAGCTATTGCCGCACCAAGAGGATTTCCGCCAAAAGTTGAACCATGGTCTCCGGGATTAAAAACTCCGAGGACTTCCTTATCTGATAAGACTGCCGAAACAGGATAACATCCACCCGATAAAGCCTTTCCGATAATTACAACATCAGGACGAATATCTTCATATTGATATGCGAATAATTTTCCGCTTCTTCCAAGACCTGATTGGATTTCATCAGCAACGAATAAAACATTGTTTTTCTTGCATAAATCAAATGCTGCTTTGAGGTAACCATCTTTAGGAATAATTACGCCCCCTTCACCTTGAATCGGTTCTACTAAAAATGCAACCGTATTTGGTGTTATCGCTTTCTCAAGATCTTCGAGATTTCCATATTCAACAATTTTATAACCGGGAGTGTATGGAGCATAACCATCACGATATTGTTCCTCAGTCGAAAAACTGATTATCGAAATGGTTCTTCCTGAAAAGTTATTAGTACATGTAATGATTTCTGCTTTACCTTCTTCAACATGTTTAATTTTATAACCCCATTTACGAACAGCTTTCAAGGCAGTCTCAACAGCCTCAGCACCGGAGTTCATAGGAAGCATCATTTGATAGCCGGTTAATTCACAGAGTTCTTTCGTTAGCAGTGGAAGTTGATCATTCCGAAATGCACGCGAGGTAAGTGTAACCTTTTCGGCTTGTTCTTTAAGTTTAGAAATTATTCGGGGGTGACAATGACCTTGATTAACTGCCGAATAAGCTGCGAGGCAATCAAGATATTTATTTCCCTCTACATCCCAAACCCAAACACCCTGCGCTTTTTCTATGACTACATCGAGCGGATGATAATTATGTGCGCCAAATTTCTCTTCAATTGCGATAAATTCTTTAGTATTCATATTTCCCTTATTATTTTATAATTGTTGCACAAAATTATGAAGAAAAGGACTCAGAAACGAGCAAATTTGGTTTGTACTTAAATATAGAAATTAATATTCATGGACGGAGGTAATTTCATGAATTTCATTTCCAGTTAAGGGATATTTATTTAACTTTAATTCTTGAATAAATTAAAGACTGTACAATTGAGAATAATGAAAAATCGATTGAAAAATTTCCTCATAATTCTGCTTCTTTTAACAACCAACTTGGTTGGTTGGGGTGATCAGGGACATAGATTGATAAATAGACATTCTATGAACAATCTACATCATGAAATGTCTGAGTTTAAAGCCTGGACTGATACAATCACAGCACTCGCACCTGATCCGGATAAAAGAAGAAAATATGATTCAACTGAATATCCTAAGCACTTTATTGATATTGATTTTTATGGTGAGTTTTTGTCATATAGCATGATAAAAGATTTAGGTCGGTTGAAAGAAAAATATTCAGATTCGATTGTTACTGAAATGGGAATTCTACCATGGAATACAATTGATCGCTATAAAGAACTTGTCGCTTCTCTACGCAATAAAAATAGAGATATTTCAATCAAATTAATGGCTGACTTGGGGCATTATATTGCTGATGCGCATAATCCAATGCACACGATATTAAATTACGATGGAGTTCTTACCAATCAAAAAGGATTACATTCAAGATATGAATCCAAAATGTTTAAACATTATTATAATCAGATTGAAGACGGATTAAAAGCAGTAAACCCTACAGAAGTATCAAATGTCGAAGATTATATTTGGGATTATATTACAGCATCCCATTATTTTCATCCTCTTTTGTTTATTAGTGATCTTGAGGCTATTAGAGTAGATTCAACATATAGTGAGAGGTATTATGAAGTCCTTTGGTTGAGAACAAAATTCTTGACTCTTCAGTTTCTGAATAATGCGACGGAAGCTATTGTTTCAATATTTTATACTGCATGGATTGAAGCAGGTAAGCCTGCATTTAAAGATTTTTATTAATTATAAGTTAAAGGGAAACCAATGAAGCTAGTTAAACTATTAATAGGGATTCTGTTTTTACAGATTACTTTGTCCGCTCAGGTTTTGCAGTGGACTCCCCAATTCGCAACAGATCAGGATTCGATTGTAATAATTTTTGATGCCACTAAAGGGAATGCTGCCTTAGCAAATAGTGGTCCTCCAATTTACGCTCATACTGGGGTCATAACTAATTTGAGTACAGGTCCAAGTGATTGGAAATACGTAAAAACTCAATGGACACAAAATCTTCCGGAAAATACAATGCAATTTCTGGGGGGAGGTAAATGGAAAATCTCTTTCAGAATAAGAAGTTATTACGGTGTTCCAGCAGGGGAACAAATTCTTAAATTAGCTTTTGTTTTTAGAAATGCTAACGGTTCGATTGTCGGAAGAGAAGCAGACGGAAGTGATATTTTTCTTCCACTGGCTCAAGCAGGATTGAACGTCGCATTTACTCAACCAACTGAAAGACCATTGTTATCATTAATTGGAGATACAATTACAGTTTCCGCAGTCTCTATTCAATCAACAAATTTGGCATTATATCTTGATAATGTTCTTATCGAACAGACCACATCAACAAGTCTAACCAAAAAGATTCCGGTTAATTCCTTAGGGAAAAAATATGTAAAGGCTGTGGCAACGGGTTCAGGAAATGAAACTAAAGCAGATTCGTTTTATTTTATTGTTCGTCCTCCTTTAACTTTAGAAGCACTTCCTAATGGAATAGTTGACGGAATTAACTATATCAATAATAATTCTGTAATTCTATCAATGTATGCACCGGAAAAAGATTTTGTATATGTAATCGGTGATTTTAATAATTGGGAACTTGATCCGAATTTTTATATGAAATCTACACCTGACAGACTCCGTTATTGGATTCAAATTAATAATTTAACACCACAACAGGAGTATCGATATCAGTTTAATGTCAATAATCAAATTAAAGTGGCTGATTGGTATGCAGAAAAAATTCTTGATCCATGGAATGATCCTTACATCAGCAGTACAACTTATCCGGATTTAACCCCATACCCGACGGGAAAGACTACAAATATTGTTTCAGTTTTAAAGACAGCAGAAACTCCATATCAGTGGCAAACTGTTAATTATCAACGTCCGGCTAAACAGGATTTAATAATTTATGAACTACTTATTCGTGATTTTTCAGCAAGACATGACTATCAATTTTTAATTGACACACTAAGTTATTTGAAAAGTCTGGGAGTAAACGCAATCGAGTTAATGCCGGTTAATGAATTTGAAGGAAATGAGAGCTGGGGATATAATCCAATGTTCTATTTTGCACCGGATAAATATTATGGGCCCAAAAATGAGCTTAAAAGGTTTATAGACATTTGTCACCAGAATGGAATTGCAGTAATTATAGATATGGTTCTTAATCACTCTTTTGGAAATTCGCCGATGGTAAGACTTTATTGGGATGCAGTTAATAATAGACCTGCGGCTATCAGCCCATGGTTTAATCCTATACCAAAGCATCCTTATAATGTTGGATATGATTTCAATCATGAGAGTCAAGCCACCAAAGATTTTGTTGACCGAGTAAATAAATATTGGTTAACCGAGTTTAAAGTAGACGGTTATCGATATGATTTAAGCAAAGGATTTACTCAGGTTAACAGTGGTGATAATGTCGGTTTATGGGGGCAGTATGATCAATCAAGAATTAATATTCTAAAAAGAATGGCAGATAAAGTTTGGGAAACTGATGCGAACGCTTATGTAATTCTTGAACATTTTGCGGATAATTCAGAAGAAAAAGTTTTAGCCGATTACGGTATGATGCTTTGGGGGAATCTGAACCATAGTTATAATGAAGCAACAATGGGTTATCCATCAGATTTTTCTTGGGGATCTTATAAGACGAGGGGTTGGCAATACCCTAATCTTATTACATATATGGAGAGCCATGATGAAGAGCGTTTGATGGTTAAAAATATTCTTTATGGAAATTCATCCGGTAGTTATAGTATCAAGAATATCAATACATCACTAAATAGAATTAAATTAGCATCTGCTTTTCTTTACACAATTCCGGGTCCAAAAATGTTATGGCAATTTGGTGAATTAGGTTATGACATATCAATAGATTTTGACTGCCGTGTTTGCAATAAACCGATAAGATGGAACTACTATACCGATATTAATCGATTTAATCTTTATAGAACAAAAGCCGCCATTCTTAAAATGCGTAACGAAAATGAAGCATTCCGAAGTTCAAACTACACTTTAGATGTTGGTGGTATGATAAAGAAGATAAATATCTACCACTCTTCGATGGATGTCGTAGTTGTGGGGAACTTTGATGTAACTCAAAGAACAATAAACCCAAATTTCAGTAGAACCGGTTACTGGTACGATTACTTCAGTGGTGATAG
>JAGUXE010000040.1 GCA_020061995.1 Ignavibacteriales bacterium
CACAGATTCACTTAGTGATATTCTAACTATTTGCGGTTCTTCAACTTCAATTAAAATTTTGCAAAATGCTAGGGTGGAAGACGCTGATCTTCTCCTTGCAGTTACTGCTTCTGAAGAAGTAAACTTCACAACAGCAATACTTGCTAAAAAATTAGGCGCAAAAAAAGTTGTCACACGTGTGGAAAATTCAGAATATGTATCACCTGATTGTCCCATAAACTTTTCGGAAATGGGAATCGATTATGTAATTTATCCCGAAGAATTAGCTGCACTCGAAACCGTCAAACTTATTAAGCGAACGGCCGCATCTGATGTTATCGAATTTGAAGGAGGGAAATTATCACTAATCGGTTTACGAATTGATAAAACAGCCCCACTTATTAATAAAACATTAATCCAGATTGCACAAGAATATTCTGCAATTGATTTTCGAATAATCGCGATTTATAGAGGCATCAGAACTATCATTCCCACTGGAAAAGATAAAGTACTACCTAATGATCAAATATTTGTAATTATAAAACCGGATTCGATGAAAAGTATGATTTCGATTGCCGGTAAAACCAATCAAAAATTTGAAAATTTAATGATTCTTGGTGGTAGTAAAATAGGTAGATTAGCAGCAAAAATGTTAGAAAATGAATTAAATATAAAACTGATAGAATCAGATAAAGACCGTGGTTTTGAATTAGCTGATGAACTGCAAAATACGTTAGTTATTAACGGAGACGGAAGAGATATTGACCTTCTTGCTCAGGAAGGTATCATTGATATGGATGCATTTATTGCCGTTACCGATGATTCGGAAACTAATATAATTTCATGTTTAATGGCTAAACATCTTGGCGTAAAGAAAGCTATCGCCCTAGTGGATAAAGTGGATTACATTCCGTTAACACAAACAATCGGGCTTGATGCACTTATCAACAAAAAAATGATTGCGGTAAATGATATATCAAGATTTGTTCGTAAAGGGGAAGTAGTTGCAATTGCAAGTTTACACGGAATAGATGCAGAAGTATTTGAATTTATTTGCCAACAAAATTCACCAGCAACAAAAGGAAAAATCAAGGATTTACATATACCTAAAGATGCAATTATTGGCGGAATTGTTCGTGGTGATGAATCAATAATTACAATTGGGAACACACAAATTATTGCGGGGGATAAAGTAGTCGTTTTTGCACTCCCGGGAGTTATAGAAAAAATCGAAAAGTTATTTAGCTGATGATTCAGTTTAGACCTGTTATTAATATTATTGGATTTCTTTTGATTTTAGAGGGACTATTAATGCTCCCCGGAATTTCTTTTTCTTTATATTATAATGATAATGATGTAATCCCGATTTTGGTATGCGGAGTAGGAATTTCCATTATCGGATTTATCTTATGGTACTTCACAAAAACCAAAGATTTCTTTGAGATAAAGAAACGCGAGGGTTATTTGATTGTTGCCCTCGGTTGGGTTATAATGTCTGCATTCGGTGCACTCCCCTTTATGCTTCATGGTTCCATTCCAAATTTTACAGATGCATTTTTTGAAACTGCTTCAGGGTTTACTACTACAGGGGCATCAATACTAACCAATATTGAAGCACTTCCTCACGGTCTTTTATTTTGGCGAAGCATGACTCACTGGATTGGCGGAATGGGCATTATAGTCTTATCACTTGCTATACTTCCATTGCTGGGAATAGGTGGAATGCAATTATATATTGCAGAGGTTCCCGGAACCAGCAAAGATAAAATTCATCCGAGAGTTCGTGAAACCGCTAAACGTCTCTGGGCGATTTATGTGCTTTTAACCTTCACTCAAGTTATTCTTTTGATATTTGGAGGAATGAATTTGTTTGATGCAATCTGTCATTCATTCGGAACGATTGCCACCGGAGGTTTCTCTACTAAAAATGCAAGTCTGGGATTTTATAAATCAGCTTACATTGATTACGTTGTTACAATTTTTATGTTTCTTTCAGGTGTGAATTTTACGCTTCACTATCTTGCTCTGCATGGCAAAATAAAATCCTATTGGAAAGATGAGGAATTTAAATTTTATACTATTCTTATTTTGTTTATAGCAGGAGGCATAGGTGTATATTTATTTTTTTCAAATTTATTCGGAGTGGAAGAATCTTTTAGGCATTCCATCTTTACAGTTGTGTCATTAGTAACTTCTACGGGGTTTGTAACAACCAACTATGAGGCTTGGGGATATTTTTTTGAAATAATTATCTTTTTATTACTTCTCACAGGAGCTTGTGCGGGTTCAACCGGGGGTGGGATAAAAATGATACGCCATTATTTATTATTTAAAAATGGCATATATGAATTGAAAAGATTAATTCACCCGAATGCAATTATTCCAGTTCGGTATAACCGTAAAGCTGTATTGCCGGAAGTTATTTCAAAAGTTTCAGCATTTGCTCTCTTTTATTTATTGATACTCGCCGTCGGGGCACTTCTACTTAGTTTAACCGGTTTGGATTTTTCTTCTTCGTTTGGCTCGGTTGCCGCTTGTATCGGTAATGTTGGACCGGGCTTAGGAGAAACCGGCCCAATTATGACTTATGCAGGTATCACTTCTGTAGGGAAGTGGTTTCTTTCTTTTGTTATGGTACTTGGCAGATTGGAGCTTTTTACTATCTTAATCATATTCTCTCCCTACTTTTGGAAAAGGTAGCGAATAAATTCTTATCTTAAAATATGATAAACTTAAAATCTGTAATATATATTATTGGTTTCCTTCTAATAATTGAAGGTATACTTATGCTCCCCGGGATTGCTTTTTCAATTTACTATGGGGATCGTGATACACTTGCAATATTAATAAGTGCTTGTATTACAATAGTAATCGGAACAGCGATGTGGCTGTTTTCACGTACTGATGAATTGCGTGATATCAAAAAACGTGAAGGCTATATTATCGTTTCATTTGGTTGGATTATTATGTCTTTGTTCGGGACATTGCCATTTATAATTTCAGGTTCTATCCCCGGTTTTATCGATGCCTTCTTCGAAACTGCATCAGGATTTACAACTACCGGGGCATCAGTAGTTGCAAATGTAGAGGCAATTCCCCATGGAATTTTATTCTGGCGGAGTATGACCCACTGGATTGGAGGAATGGGAATTATTGTATTATCCCTCGCAATACTACCATTACTGGGGATCGGTGGGATGCAATTGTATGCGGCTGAAGTTGCCGGACCAACTAAAGATAAACTTCATCCAAGAGTTAAAGAAACCGCAAAGCGTCTTTGGGCAATCTATGTATTGTTAACTTTAGTCGAAACAGTTTTATTAATGTTTGGTGGAATGAATTTTTTCGATTCAATTTGTCATTCGTTCGGAACAATTGCAACGGGCGGATTTTCCACAAAGAATGCGAGTGTAGCTTATTACCAATCGGCATATATAGACTATATAATTATAATATTCATGTTCCTTTCAGGAGCAAATTTTTCACTTCATTACTTTGCCCTTCATGGAAAAATAAAATCGTATTGGGAAGATGAAGAGTTTAAGTTCTATCTCTTTTTTGTTGTGATTGTCGTTTTGGGAATTGGGTTTTATCTCCACTTCAACTCCTCTTCAGGTTTTGAAGAATCTATTCGTAAATCAGCTTTCAGCGTAATCTCGGTTTTAAGTTCAACCGGTTTCGTAACCAGTGATTATGAACAATGGGGTTATTTTATGGGGATGATCTTTTTAGTATTACTATTAATGGGTGCTTGTGCCGGCTCAACAAGTGGTGGAATAAAAATGGTACGACATTATTTATTACTAAAAAATAGTTTTTATGAATTAAAAAGATTAATCCACCCCAATGCAATTATTCCTGTTCGCTACAATAAAAAAGCTGTTTCTCAGGATATTATTTCTAAGATTTCAGCTTTTACACTTTTATATTTTTTAGTATTTGCAATTGGTTCGATAATTATGGCAATGAGTGGTTTAGAAATACCTTCTGCAATGGGTGCTGTAGCTGCTTGTCTTGGAAATATTGGACCTGGTCTTGGAAGCACGGGACCTGCAACTACTTTTGCAAATGTGAATGATTTCGGAAAAGTCTTTTTATCTTTTATAATGATTTTAGGAAGATTAGAACTTTTTACAATGATTATAATTTTCTCCCCCTCTTTTTGGAGAAAATAGATTTTACGTTTAAAAATTAAATTGTCTATTATTTGATTTATATCTTTTAAGCTTTATGAAGTTCCTTTTCCTATACCTCTTTTTAATATCAACAAACTTATTTTCGCAATCTCTATATTTCCCTCCCCTCAGCGGAGATGATTGGGAAAATTTATCGTTGAACTCACAAGGCTGGGATTCAACAAAAATTGATAACCTATACGGATTCCTTCAGGACAATAACACCAGAGCATTTCTAGTCTTAAAAAATGGTAAGATAATCATAGAAAAATATTTTGACTCATTTACAAAAGATAGCATTTGGTATTGGGCTTCTGCCGGAAAAACCGTTACCTCACTACTCGTAGGTATAGCACAGCAGGAGGGATTTCTTTCAATTGATGATTCAACATCAAAATTTCTTGGGAATGGGTGGACTTCCGCTCCACTAGAAAAAGAAAAACTTATTACCATTAAAGATCAACTGAGTATGACATCAGGGCTCAACGATAACGTTACCAATTCTGATTGTACTTCTCCTGAATGTCTTCAATATCTTGCAGAAGCAGGTACAAGATGGGCTTATCACAATGCACCTTATACACTTCTTGATTCGGTTATTCAGAATTCAACCGGACTAACACTAAATCAATATTTTTACTCTCGTGTTAGAACAAAGATCGGGATGAATGGATTTTTCATTAAAAGCGGGTTTAATAATGTTATGTTTAGTACACCAAGAAGTATGGCTCGTTTTGGGTTGCTGATACTTAATGGGGGTAAGTGGGAGAATAATGTTCTATTAACAGATAATGTCTACTTCAATCAGATGATAAATTCTTCTCAAACAATTAATAAATCATACGGGTATCTTTGGTGGCTTAACGGGAAAGAGAGTTATATGCTTCCACAGTCGCAGTTTATCTTTTCCGGGAAGCTTGTTCCAAATGCCCCTGACGATATGTTTTCAGCAATGGGAAAGAATGGACAGTTTCTTAATATTGTCCCCTCAGAGAAATTAATAGTTGTAAGGATGGGTGATTCTCCCGATAATTCATTCGTACCGAATCTGTTCAATAACGATCTTTGGGCTTATCTTAATGATGTTATAAATCCTTTAAGTAGTGTAAAAGCTAATGATCTTCCCCCTTATGAATACCGGTTAGAACAGAATTATCCGAACCCATTTAATCCTAGTACAAAAATTAGATTCTCAATTCCTTTAAATGCAGAACAAAATAAATTAGTTCAAATTCGAATTTATGATGTGCTTGGTATTGAAATCGCTATGTTAGTCAATGAGTATATGGTTGCAGGAAATCATGAGATTATTTTTGACGCAGTAAGTAATAATATTCCGAGTGGAATTTATTATTACAGACTAAATACCAACAATTTTTTGTCTATCAAAAAAATGATTTACTTAAAATAGAGGAGCCGTTTTATTTCTTATTCTCCTTTTTGTCGATTCACCTCATTTAAAATATTGTATGCTTGATTATTTGCCATAAAATTTGCATGATTGAGTATTAAAATTCCTTTTAAGAAAAATATCGTCTTAAACTTAAAAATCGCAAAGGAATTTGTTATCTAACTTCGGAATAAGTAAATATTCAATTTATTTAATTATAAGGATGGAAGATCAATAATGGCTATTCACATTTGTTTAAAACCATTAATATTTTTCGTTATCTTCATCAGCTCCTACGAAACATCATATCCAATTAATCAATTAGATACGCTATGGACAAAAACTTTTGGTGGAACTAACATCGACATCGGTCATTCCGTTACGCAAACCACTGACGGGGGTTATGCAGTTACTGGATATACCAGATCATTTGGAACAATGAGTGGTAGAAATGTTTATCTACTCAAAACAGATCATTCAGGCAATCAGCAATTTTTAACTGCTTATGGAGGTAATAATGATGATGAAGGGTATTCCTTAAAGCAAACGAGTGATGGAGGTTTTATAATAGCAGGATTAACTAAGTCTTTCGGCGCGGGACTCAATGATGTTTACGTTATAAAAACCAATTCAACTGGTGATGAAGTTTGGAGTAAAACTTTTGGAGGAGCACAAGACGACGAGGGGTATTCTGTAATCGAATCTACTTCCGGTGGTTATGTCATAGCAGGGGTTACATCATCTTATGGTTCAGGAAGTCGCGATGTCTGGCTAATAAAAACGGATAATTCAGGTAATGAATTATGGCGAAAAACTCATGGAGGCTTTAGTTCTGACGGGGCAAGAGATATAAAGCAAACATCTGATGGCGGTTATATAATTACCGGTTGGACGTTTTCACATGGACCGGGAAGCATTGGGAATTTATGGCTTGTAAGAACTGATTCAAGTGGAAATGAATTATGGAATAAAGCTTTTGGCGGAACCGGAGTTGATAGAGGTTATTCTGTCCAGCAAACCAACGACGGAGGTTTTATCATAGCCGGATATACTTCTTCCTTCGGTGCAGGATTAGATGATATGCTTCTGATAAAAACAGATTCAAACGGTAATGAATTATGGCAGAAAGCATTTGGAGGAACAGGTCGTGATTATGGACATTCAGTAATTCAAACTTTTGATGGTGGTTTTTTAGTTGCCGGATACACACTCTCTTTTGGAGCAGGTGGTGATGACTTTTGGCTAGTTAAAACAGATGCTTCAGGTAATTTAGAGTGGCATCAAACTTTTGGAGGGACATCCTCTGATGTTGCCTATTCAATTTCCCCCACGAACGACGGAGGTTATATAATTACAGGACACACACTTTCATTTGGAGCAGGTGTTCATGATATTTGGCTGATAAAAACTGCAACGGTTATCCCTGTTGAACTAATTAACTTTTCAGCAGATATAATTAATAGTGAAGTTTTATTGAAATGGGAAACTGCCTCTGAATTGAATAATCACGGATTTGAAGTTCTATATAAAATACATTATCCGGAATTTATTTTTCAATCGGATTTAGAAAATGATTGGCAAAATATCGGTTTCGTTATCGGAAAAGGTAATAGTAAGGATAGAAGTGAATACTCATTTAGTCATACAACAAATCGACAGGGAAAATATTTATATAAACTAAAACAAGTTGATTATGATGGGAGTATTTCATTTAGTAAGATTGTTGAATTAGAGATAAGTGATTCTCCACAAAATTTTGAACTTTCTCAAAATCATCCGAATCCGTTTAATCCTCACACTTTGATAAGGTATCAGATTCCCTTGAATCCCGGTAAAAGCGATGTTACCACTTTAAAAGTTTTTGATGTGATAGGGAATGAAGTTTTAACATTAGTGGATGAGATTAAAGACCCGGGTTCTTATGAAATATATTTTAATGCCGATAAATATGATTTAGCGAGCGGAATTTATTTCTACAAATTGAAGACCGGATTGTATTCTTCTATAAAAAAAATGATTTATCTTAAATAGGAAGTTGATTCGAATTTCATAATTTAAATATTTAATGAGCCGTTCTAATGAACGGCTCATCGAACAAATTACTTAACCAACAGCATCTTCTTAAAACTCTTAAAACTATTTCCTCCTGAAAGTGGCTCAGCAATCAACGAATAGAAATATATCCCGCTGGTAAGGTCTGATAAGTTAAAATTTATATCATGATACCCAATAGACATTTCTTTGTTGATTAACATCGAAACTTTTTCTCCAATAATATTATAAATCTCTAAAATAACTCTACTATCACTCGGTAATCCGAATTTTATAGTTGTACTCGGATTAAAAGGATTTGGGTAATTTTGGTAGAGTGCAAATTCATCGGGCAGGGTAATTTCAACTTCAATTTCGGTTGAGTATTCAAAGCTGCCGTCGTAATCAACTTGTTTTAAACGATAGATATATTTACCGGCTGATACGTTCTCATCATTGAATGAATAAGTGTTTAATTCTGTTGAAGTGCCATTGCCATTCACAAAACCAATCGTTTCAAAATTCGTTATTTTTAAATTTGAATTTTTAATTGAACGCTCTACTTCAAACCCTTTGTTATTTGTTTCACTTGCGGTCATCCAGTTTAATCTTACATTGTTATTTTTGATTCCAGCTGAAAAATTTATAAGTTCTACGGGAACCACTGATGGGACATAAGCTGTTGCTTCATTACTCCAATTACTGCCCATCCCTGGACCGTAAATAATCCGAATTCTATATGTATAAATTTTGTTCAACTGAATAGATGTATCTAAATAGTTTAATGTATTAAATGGAACATCAGTGAGTAAAGAATAATTGTTAGTGGAAATTGGAATTCCCTCTTTCCTTTCAATCCGGTAGTTCGAAGGACTCGGAAAACTGCCCGTATCCCAACTTAAATTTACTCGTAATGCCGATGTATCTGCTTTTGCTTTTACTGTTTTTGGAGGAATAGGACCGCCTAATGGCCCAAACATACTCACATTATCAATGTACCAGCCATTTAAATTATTTGTGTTGCCTTCAAAGAAAAATCCTATTTGAATGTAGGTTTCATTTGGTAGTTGAAAATTTGCCATGCCGCTTATATTGCCGGAAGGGCTTGTTTCCCAGAATTTTGTCCATGTAATCCCATCATCAGTTGTGTACACACATCCTATAGTTGATCCGGAATCGCCATCAAAATAATAATTAAAACGTATCCCGGAGGCTGCACTTGCAAAAACTGTTTTATGAATTATTCTTGATATACCGTTAGAAGCCGGAATGTTGTCAAACTTTAGTTCCGGAGGTTGAGCGCCGGCAAAGGAGGTGTTAGAAATTTTCCAATTGTTTATACCGTTAGGACCTAAGATCTCCCAATCATTAAGATTAGAAAAATACTCTTCTATATAAGCGTCCAAAGCATAACTTCTAAAAAACCAAACATCACCCGGATTGTTTCCTGCAGAATCAAATTCAACAACACGCCAATAATATTTTTTACCCGGTGAAAGAAGTGCTGATATGGATACTGAATCAAATACTGTTGCGGGAAAGCCGCTTTGAACTTTAACCGAAGGATCAAGATTATTGACTAATGAAGAATCGCTGCTTAAGTAAACTTCATTGTAAGAGATATCTGATGGATTATCCCAGTAAAGATTGCCGTATGATATTCCTCTAGCTCCTTGACCGGTCATAGGATGTATTGCTTTTTGAGGCTGCGCAAAAGTCTCAAGAAAGATAAATCCGTTGAATGCTATTATTAAAATTATAGATAACTTTTTCATACTTCACCTGATCAATACCATCTTATTTATTTTTATTTGATTATAGCTGCCGGACTTAAGCTTATAAAAATAAACTCCGCTTGATAACTTACTTCTGTCAAACGCAACCTCATATTCTCCCGGAGGTTTTTCTTCGTTTACGAGTGTGGTAACTTCATTGCCGAGAACATCATAAACTTTTAATAAAACATATTGAATCAATTTCAATTCGCTGGGCATAACCGTCTGTTTGAAGTCCAAGGTATGTTTTATAAAGGAATTGATATTTATTTCCACTATTAATTGGTAAGTAGTTTTGTGCGAAGGTATTTCCATAAAGGAACAGTAGAATTAACAATTGCCAACTAAAGTTACTCATATCACACTTTCTGAATTGTTAGTGTAAATATATTTGGAAATATTTCAACACACAATTTAGATCTTTAGGAAATCCTAAATTAAAAGGTAAAATGTTGAAATTTCGTGATTTAAGAACATAGTGTGATTAAAGACTATTTTCAATTATGAGGGATACTATTAAATGAAGAAATCGGAGTCAAACAACGAGGCTTACAATCCACTGAATTTCGTGTACTAAGACTTTTTTTTACACTTACTGAATCCGCGCTCTAACTAACCTTCATTCCTTTTTAGTTCCCAACCGATTATTTAATTCTATGTACAAATAAAAATCACACTTCGTCAGAATTGATTCAAAGAAAGCAAATGTTACTAATTAAGTGATCTACTTCTTTAATTATTTGTGCAAAGGTATAATTATCACTTTTTCTTTTCTATCGCTTCTACTTTATGCTTGCTGTAATCCATTACACCAACCATTAAACCTGCAGTAACAACCACCGCACCACCAATTTGATAGATAGTAACATCTTTCCCAAACAATATCATGATAAAAGGAAGAAGTGCGAGATAAACATTTGTGTAAGGGACCCAAAAGTGGGCTGCAAACCTTGAAAGCTTAAAGAAACCAAAACTGTAAATATACCCGGTCAATCCTGCTGCAATTACAAAAAGTATAGGAAGCCAGTTGTTTGGAATAATACTACCATCGAAAAGAGAGAAAAATCTGTTGTAATCAACAGATTGAATAATCTCTTTAATATTAGCTTTGTCATCAGGTGAAACATTTTCAGTTAAAACAAATTCATCGCCTGATTGCTCATAAAATTTATTAAGATATGCAATATTATCATCTGCGGTCTTGGCAACTATTCTGGTTTCATAATCAGTTGTAGATATACGATCAGGGACATTCACATTGAAATAATTTCCTGCAAAAGGAATTATTAATATCGCTGATGATATAAAAATCATTTTCCATATTTCACGCCATAAAACAAGTGCGTTAGGACCAACGCCTTCTAATGCGGTTTGTACTGTTTTATTATTAAGTACTTGTTGTGAAAGAAGACATGAATTAATTATAACAATCCAGATTATCGCATTGAAATCAAGTGCGTTGGGATTATTATCTGCAAACCCAAACAACCATGGGAAGTGTGGAACAGCGAGCCCTGCAATTACAAGTGATATTCCAAGCCAGTGTTCTTTTCTTATTTGAGCATTAAACATAAATTTCCCGAAGAAAGGAAGAAAAGCTAAATAAATATTCAAATAAGGGGCAAAAATATGTGGGGAATAATAACGAGGGAGATAAAAGAACCCGATATTTTCAATAACTCCCGTAAATGCGCAAATAATAATTGTAGTGAGAGAAATTGATCCGGGCCATAAATATTTTATCTTTTTCCCGCGTGCTACTTCAATAATTACTGCTACTACAACCCATGCAAGTTTTGATAGTTCACGCCACCAGGTCATAACCCCGGGGGAAACATCTATTTTACTGCCGCCAGTATACTGGGGTTGGTTTGCCATCCAATTTAGTAC
>JAGUXE010000094.1 GCA_020061995.1 Ignavibacteriales bacterium
CTCTCATCCTCAACGAGCTCGCTGAATATCGAATAGTATTCCGTGCCGTAAATCTCAATGGATATAGCTTCTTTCAGAATATCAAGAAGCTTGTCTTGGTTATTCGTATTATTCACCCAATAGAGGTTGATTTCAATAGGTAATAAAGATTAGTATAGGAAAACCATTTACGTTAGTTAGCCAATAGATGCCAGCATGACAGACCATCCCAAAGTCAAGGATTACATGACACAGGACGTGGACACGGTTTCTCTTGAAAATACGGTCAAGGATGTCATAGAACTTATACGGAGTACGGAGCATGATGGTTTTCCTGTAGTGGAGAACGGCAGGGTCACGGGGTATATATCAGCCGCGGGTTTGCTTGAAAAAGGGCTTGATGATAAAGTCTCCAATATCATGAGCCGCGATGTATTGGTTGCGGATACCGAGATGGATATGACCGATGTGGCGCGGGTATTATTTAGATCTGGCAAGTCTAAATTGCCAGTAGTAGACAAAAGCGGAGAACTTCGTGGGATTATTACAAATTCCGACGTTATACGTTCGCATATAGAGAGAACGAGCCCGCAAAAGGTCTGGACGCTCAAAAAGACGCTTGAAGCTATTCATAATATCCATGTTGATGTTATACGTGAGACTGTCAATATAGACGAGCTTGTGCCAACGCAGCCCAAGGTCTATGCAGATGAACTCGATGGAAGGATATACGAACTGAAAAAAGGGTTAGCAGAGCCAATAGTTGTGATAAAAAAACCTCATAAACTCATGCTTGTAGATGGACATCACAGGGTTATAGCAGCAAAGAAACTTGGAATAAACAGTATGGATGCGTACGTCATACCGTTGGGCGAGGAAATCCATCTCGGAATGGAAAAAACAGCTATATTAGCAGGGCTTCGCACACTGTCTGATATCAAGATACTTGATTATGCCAAACACCCGCTCGTAGAGATAACAAAGAGACTAAAAAAAGATGACGAAAACGGTTTGACGAGTATCTCCCAATAAGAACCCGTATTTAAATACGGGGACTATTAGTGAAGACGATAGGGGTTGTGTGCATCCTTAGAATATCTTGAACATCATAAAATTATGGCTCTAAAAATGAGGGCACGGTAAAACAACTATTAAAACAGGAAAGTCTGCCGATAATCAAGTTTTCTGCAAATTATAGACTCTTTTAGTATCTTCTTTGTAGCTTAAAGATATACATCCCTTTGTAGTAAAATTACTGTTAACACAAGCTGAGCAATGGATACATTTCTTATTATCGATAGAAAACTTTCCATTTGTAATAATCGCCCCTTTTGGACATAAACCTGTACATCCTCCGCATCCAATACAGTTAAGTGACTTTTCAATCTGTCTTCTTAACCGTTTTACATCTTTATCAAACATTTTGGACATAAAATTTATTTTCAGTTGGGGACCACCAATCATTCCTCTTATAATAAATGGGCTATATCCATTGATTTGAAATGAATTATGGGTTAAAAACTCCACATCGCCAAATGGCTTAAGGAATTCCAGTATATCTTTATTAATTGCAGCATCCTGGAAATTATATATAAGCGTGTTTTCATCATTTTTTTCCAGCACACTTTTTTCTCGTTTTTTGTCAGGTTTTCTTTGCTTCCAATAACCATTTTTTACCCATTTTAAGTCCAATCCTTTATTATGTTCTTTAGAAAAATTTATTAAAAATTCTTCCCATTTTAGATACTCATTGGAGTAATAATGTTTCAATAGTACTTGATCGTATTTTGAGTTAAATGGACATGGGTAACATCCTATCCGACTAAACCCTTTATTGTAGGCTGGATTAAACATAATTCTGTTTTTTAACAGATACAACCAAACAGCCAAAGTTGGCCAATAGAATATCGGTCTGGCAACAGTCTGGCGTGGAATTTTTAAATTTTTATATATTCGAGGATATCTACTTCTTGTTGGCGACTCTGCTTTACGAATCCCATCAAATGTAAGGATATCCCCTTCAACAGTATTTAAAAACATATTTACTGGATATGATTTAAATACAGTACAACACCACCTCATAATATGGCTTGGCGGTCCTAATTGGTTACATACGTTTAAAAAATTTTTATCTGATTTTTGCGAAATAACTTCAAGTTTATAATTCTTTGAGAATTCATCAATATATTTTAGAGTATCTTCAAGTTCAATCGTAGTATTTGAGAAAAAAAGTGGAACGTTTCCGATAGCTTTCTTAACAATAGTAGCTACTAAAGTGCTATCTTTACCTCCACTGAACAGAATATATTTTTTGTTATTTGCGAACTCTTCGATTATCTTCTTAATGAACAAAATGCTTTCTCTTTCTAACGATATTAGTATTGGAAGATTTGCTATGAAAGCTCTTTGGTAAAAATCATCAAAACTTATATCACTTCTGTCGCTGAGTATATTAAGATTAATATTTTTAAGCTCAATTGTTCCATCGCTTGACGAGAATCTAAAAAGTGTTTTTCCATTATATATAACACGATTAGCGTGACCTCTGAGTAAATTTTCAGGTAATTTTAGATTGACATTTAATTGATTTCTAATTTTTTCTTCAAAAAAGAGTCTTTCCTCTGCGAAGGTAGGTTTCAAATTCGTTCCACAGTACTTTCCTGTAGAATTACAGTTATAGCATCTCTCAGTTAATAAGGGGATATTACAATTTTGACACCAAAAAACATTATTAGTAATCGTTTGCACATTACTTTGCAATAATTTTTCTTTAAGAGGGTTTCCATCAAAGCACAATCCGTTCATCATTTCATCCTCCTGAACATCATTTTGGGATTAAAGTGTCCTCTTTCTGTTAAAAATATGATAATAATTCTTTCAACTATCTCAGCTTTTTTAGTTCCCAAAATATCTTTATAATTCTCTTCCAGGACGTCCCAGACTTTTTCAGGCAATGTTACTTGTGTTCTTAATGCCTTTGGCCATTTTTCGAATTCCTTATTAGCCATAATTTTGATATAAATTTGTGTATAAGTATTTAAGCTTATTGTTTTACTGTTATTTGAAATAATGCATCAATATGGTCAAATTTTGTAATAACTCCTAAATAATATATGTAATATGGGTCATAAATTATGACATAAAAAATACACAAAAATATACCGATAAACTGGAAACAGAAATATTATATACTATGACCGCAAATATTATGTTCGCAAAATTTATGCTCGCAAAAATTATGAGCGCTTGAGGTGGTATTGGAAGAAAAATGGAATCCTGATAATGAGGAATCTCCACAGCACATTCATGCAAAAAATATCTGCAAAAGACATCCATTTGAAACATTGGGTATTTTTACAGCAGACATTTTAAAAAAATATGGAGGTGGCAGATTGAACCTTGGGGCTGCATATGCTAAGAATGAAAACATAAATTGGGAGTACGCAAGAAAAGATTTAACGGATTTGTTAAATTCGCATGTATGGGACAGACATGATGTAAGAAATTGCAGAAGTATTAAAGAATTAGAGTTACTTATATCCGAAATATATGAATATGAAAAGAGGAGGAGGTAGGGAAGATGGTTACTCGCGGGACTGAAATATTTGTATACCAACTTGAATCACTCGGAGAAGCTATAAGAGATGCAATTCGTACACATGATGTTATATTTCTGCGTGGCATTCAAGCGATGGAATCTACTATCTGGCCAAAAGTTAGAGGAGCTGAAAGTGTTATCAGCACTATTATTACTAATGCATATGATAGCATAGACTCTACTGATCCTTCTAAAGATAAAGCGAGTAAAATAAAAACTGTAGTTATGGATAAGGTTAGAAATGACTGGCAAGGTATCTCAAAAGAAAATATAATAGCTGCAATCACCGAACTTGAAACCTTGGGATTAGCCAACACAGAAATAGTGGACGATTTCGATAAGTATGGAAAACCAGTAAAGCTCATACATGCTGTTTATTTAACATCTATTTGGGACGACATTATACAGGAAATGATTACAGATAGCGAAAGTAGTTATATTTTTGCATCATCGATTGGGAAATTAATAGGGCTTTCGATAGCCGGCAGAAAACCAGACGCTAGAGGTAGATACACTTACGGTATAGATTCTTGGAAACCAATAGCAAGGACGTGCTCAAAAGTGGCAGATAAACCTGATGGAAGACTCCTTAAAGAGGAAATGAAAGAAATCTTCATAGAATCCTCACATTATGGGAATAGGAAATATCATGAGCTTAGAGCACGTGATAAGGCTAAATCTAAAGAAATTAGATTTATTGTTGATGATGGTGGAGATTATATAACGATCAATCGAGATGCGATATTAGCGTATGCGAGAATTCGTGACATATCTATGGAAAGATTTCTTGAATAGAGGTAGAAAAATTTGAGGAAAGAGTTTATAGAGGAATTTACAAGGTTAACGCCTAGCGAAATAAAAGCAAATATTATCGACCTTAAAGGTGAGAAGTACCAAGAGATATATAATAAAATCAGAAAAATAGTCAGCCATCAGTTTAAACAAAACATTGAAAATGGTATTAAAGGATTTATATTATACGGAGATGTAGGCACTGGAAAGACAACAATGGCAAAAGCATTAGCTAAAGATATTTCTGTGCCGCTTTATTATATTGATGGTTCAGATATTGCAAGAAGTCGCTATGGACATAGTGAACAACAGATTGCGTCAATATTTGAAAATGCATCGAAGGAAAAAAGCATAGTTTTGATCGATGATGCAGAGTCAGTATTTCCAACTAGGGATTGGCAAAAAGGAGAAAGTTGGCACATAGCGCAGAATAATGTTTTCTTCCATAAGTTAGACAATGTAGATTCAGCTAGATTAATAGTAATAATCACCACAAATAGATACGACCTACTTGATAAAGCAATTAAAGACCGTTTATACTCTATAGAAGTTCCTCAACCAGACATCCCAACTTTAGTAGAAATTGCAAAAATGAGATGCCTTGAATTAGGGATACCTACGGAGGAGATTATTAAAGCGATATCTCAAGATAAAAATAATTTCACCAGTGTAAGGTCTGTGGAGAAATTGGTTATATTAAAATATATTGAACATATTTAATTATATTCAGAAGGAGAATTATACTATGGTTTGGTTGATGGCTTATGCGCTTAGCAATAAAATGGCTAATGAACTAGAAAAATTCTGTAAAAAAAATAACGATGTAGTAATTTCACAAATAAATTGGCAGATTTGGTTCCTTAAAAACAATGGAGAAGTGTTGATTAATCTTGCTCTTTTAAAAAATGAAGATCCAGATCATTTTGAATTTTATGCGATTGAGCCTTTAACTACTAGTTCTTTGCCTTCGAAAGTTAAGGAAGTATTGGAACAAAAATCAAAAAAATCTAATTTAATTATAAATAATATCGAGGAACTTAAGAAGATAAAGGTTGAATATGAGAGGAAATGGAGTTGATGATATGGAAAACAAAAAAGAGAAAACAATTGTCGAAGCTGCTGAAAATATTATAGAATTATTGAAAAAAGAAAAATTTTCTGAAGGTAA
>JAGUXE010000113.1 GCA_020061995.1 Ignavibacteriales bacterium
CGCAGCAATTGCGGTTATGATGATAAGAACCGGAATTACAAATGTGATTGTTAAATTTTAACGACTTAGAATATTTGCCACCAAGGCACTAAGGCTCAAAGGAAAAAGCTTTGTGGCAGAAAATGTATTTACAATATTTAGAGGTTATGTATGGACTATGGATTGAAAAATAAAACTGTACTCGTAACTGCATCAAGTAAAGGAATAGGCAAAGCCATTGCTTCAGCTTTTGTTGATGAGGGGGCAAATGTGGTTATCTGTTCGAGAAATCTTTCGGAAATTGAAAAGACAGCGAATGAACTTAAAGAAAAACAAAAAGGAAAAGTATTGGCTCTTCAGTGCAATATCGATTCTCCCGAACAAATCAGCGAAACTGTAAGAATTGCTCAAGAACATTTTGGAACTATTGATATTCTTGTAAATAATTGCGGTGGACCTTCAGCCGGTTTTTTTGAGGAATTGAAAGAGACTCAATGGGATAATGCATATAATCAAGTACTATTAAGTGCTAAAAGATTTATCGAACTTGTTCTTCCCGGAATGAAAGATAAAAAAAATGGTAGAATAATTAATATAACTTCAATATCTGTTCATCAACCAATTGAAAATTTAATTTTATCGAATGCATTTCGTGCAGCAGTGACAGGGATGAGTAAAACTCTCAGTTCTCAACTAGCGAGATTTAATATTACAGTAAATAATGTTGCCCCTGGATTTACTTTAACTGAACGGATAGTTGAATTAGCTGAAAATCGGGCGAAACTTGCAGGCAAAGAAATCAATGAAATTCTATCAGAAATGACAAAAGAAATTCCTATGGGACGAATGGCGGAGGCCTCTGAAATTGCAGCAGGCGTTTTATTCTTTGCCTCTCAACAAGCCGCTTATGTTACCGGAAACTCATTACACATTGACGGCGGATTAGTTAAAGGATTATTTTAACGGAATATTTATGAAAAATATCTTAGTGATTTTTACAGGAGGAACTTTCTCAATGAAAATTGATGAGGAAACCGGTGGTGCAGTTCCTCATTTTTCAGGAAATGATTTAATCGAATTAATGCCCGATGTAAAAGAACTCGCAAATATTTCTATATATGATTTTGGAAAGTATCCCGGTCCCCACATGACTCCGGAACTAATGCTTACATTATCAAATAAAATAAAAGAGTTTCTTGCTTCAAATAATATTGATGGGATTGTTATTACACACGGAACTGATACTCTCGAAGAGACGGCATATCTCCTTGATTTAACAATTCAAACATCAGTCCCTATCGTACTTACAGGTTCAATGAAAAACAGTTCAGATCCCGATTGGGACGGTCCGAAAAATTTGAAAGATTCAATTTATATTTGTCTTAATCCAAATTCACATGATATAGGTGTGCTAGTCTCTCTTAATGGTGAGATAAATGCAGCAAGTGAGGTTACAAAAACCCATACCGATGATGTAGAAACTTTTCATAGTCTCGATTTCGGGGCGCTTGGATTTGTGCAGAACAATAGAGTGATTTTTAATAGACTACCTCGTAAGCTTGAAATACTCGAAACCGAAAAAATTGAAACTAATGTTGATCTAATCAAATGTTATGCAGGAATGGACGATAAGTTTTTTCGTTTTTCTGCAGATAGCGGAGCGAAAGGAATTGTGGTTGAAGCTTTGGGTGTAGGTAATGTTCCGCCAAAAGCTTTTGAAGGGATAAAGTATGCAGTTGAAAAAGGGATTCCAGTTGTTCTCGTCTCCCGATGCCCTGCAGGAGAAACGCTTGATATATATGGTTATCCAGGAGCCGGAAAATGGCTTCACCAAATGGGTGTTATCTTTGCTGATTATCTAAATGGCCAGAAAGCACGTATAAAGTTTATGCTCGCTTTGGGACGAACCAATGAATTATCAACACTGAAAAAATTATTTGAAGATTGAAAACATTACTCTAATTCAGAGGAATTCTACTTCATTCTTAGCAAATGACCTTAAAATTGGTTTTTGTGATTGAAAATAGTAAAAATTAACAGCACGCACTGTTCAAAACGGATTTATTAATCAAATCGTAAATCTTTTATCACCTTCAAGCATCTAACACGATGTTATTCCAAATGTTAAAATAATAATTAATCATTTGATTAAACTTAAAATGGAATTATTGTGTCAAATTATTGGTTACATTAAAAAATATTAAAAGGATCTAATAGGAAATTATGGTTAAGAAATTTTTTACGATATGGGTTTTAGTGCTCACTTCATTTCTGTCTTTTGCGCAAACGGACAGACAATCTCAAAATGTAAATTTTATCCCGATAGGAAAACTTTCAGGAGAAATCTTTGACAAAATAACATCAAAGCCGATAGAATATAGTAATGTTGTAATATACAATAGTAAAGACTCATCACTCATTAATGGAACAATTACCAATCCATCGGGGGAATTTAGTTTTGACAAGCTTCCTTTCGGTCGAATGTATGTCAAAATCAGTTATATCGGTTATAAAACGATAATAATTGACTCAATAATAATTAATCCGAAAAGTAAAGAAATCAATTTAGGAAGAATTATTCTTGAAACTTCCGCCTTTAATCTTGATGAAGTTGTTGTCGCATCAGAAAGAGATATGATGGTCAACAATCTCGATAAAAAAATAATTAATGTTGAAAAAAATATTACCAGCGCAGGCGGAACCGCTGTTGATGTTATGCAAAATATTCCTTCGGTTTCAGTAGATGTAGACGGTGCCGTAAGCTTAAGAGGGAACAAAAATGTTACTATTTTAATCGACGGTAGACCCAATGGTTTAGCGAGTATTGGAAGTGGCGATTTATTAAATCAAATTCCTGCAAGTTCAATAGAATCAATCGAGTTAGTTACTAATCCTTCCGCTAAATATGATCCGGAAGGAACAGCCGGAATTATTAATATTGTTCTAAAGAAACGAACCAACATCGGGTTAAATGGAATAATTTCTGCAAATGCCGGAACCGGCGATAAATATAATTCATCACTTAATTTTAATCTTCGTCAATATCCTTTTAATTTCTTTGCCAGCTACGATGGCAGAGTCGGTAATATGACGGGAACAGGAACAACAGACCGACTCACAACTATTGGAGGTGTGAGTTCTTCTTTATTCCAAAATCAAAATGATAAAAACTTGATGCTGACCCATAATGCAAATACCGGATTCGATTTCTTAATTAATGATTATAATACTTTAACCTTATCGATGCAATACAGACGATTTGCTATGGAGAACGATGTAACGGTTAATAATTTAACATATAATTCATCCGATATAGTCACACGAAATTTCACCCGTTTATCCGGTGGTGACCGTGCAGTTGATTTTCGAAATTATACTTTAAGTTATAAGAAAACCTATGATTCTAAAGGAGAAGAATTTACAACAGATTTTATGTTCAATGATATAGATATGAATTTTAATCAAGAAATAACCCAGAATGAATTCGAAACCGGAGGTGCAGTTTCACAAATTCAACAACGCACATTTTCGAAAAATGAAAATCAAATGTTTATTCTTCAATCAAACTATAAACATCCTTTTGAAGGTTTTGGAACGCTTGAAACTGGTTTCAAGAGTACTTTTAGAAAATTATTAATGAAGAGTGATTATGAGAATTTTGATGCAGTTTCATCAATTTGGTTAAATGATCCCCTATCAAGAAATTATTTTAAAAACGATGAGCAGATTCATGCAGTTTATGCAACCTTTGCAGGAGTTTTTGCAGGAGTAAAATATCAAACCGGTTTAAGAGCTGAACAAACAACTATCAATGGAAAACAGGAAGTTAATAATTTTAGTTATACCAAAGATTATTTATCATTTTATCCTTCTCTCCATTTAGTTAAAGAGTTTGCTGATCAGAATGAAGTTCAACTTAGTTACAGCCGACGTGTAAACAGACCTCATCCCCGATCAATTAACCCTGTAGTTGATTATACAGATTCACTTAACATAACTCAAGGCAATCCTTATCTTGATCCTGAATTTGTAAACTCCTACGAACTCGGTTATTCAAAGTATTGGGGAGCCTCTTCTTTTTCATCAAACCTATTTTACAAATTGACTAACGGATTAATCGGAAATTACAGCGAACTTGAGCCATCAGGAATTACGCGTACAACATTTCTGAATCTTTCTAAAGGAACATCGTACGGAGTTGAACTTACCGGAAATCATCCCATTCTACCATGGTGGAAAATGAATGCGAATCTTTCATATTTTAATTCAGAAGTAACCGGACCAAATTTCAGTAACGATAATTTTAGTTGGATGGCAAAATTAAATTCAACAATGACGGTTTGGGATAATATAATGGTTCAGTTGATGCTTAATTATAACTCACCCATGGTTATGTCACAAAGCATAACAAAAGAAGTTTTTACAGCCGATCTTGCTTTAAGAAAAGAGTTTTGGGAAGGAAAGCTTTCATTGCTGTTAAGAGTGAGTGATCTGTTTAACACACAGAAGTATGATGTAGAAACTACAGGAAATGGTTTTGTTATCAACTCATATCGTAAAAGAGATTCACAAAATATTTTCTTCGGAATAACATACAGGCTTGATGCTACTCAAAAAATGCGTGAGCGTAATACAAGGACTGAAGCAGATATGGAAAATTATTGATTAAAATGGGTAGTCACCCAAAATATTCATCGATACAAACCGAAATCTAAATAGATATTTTATAGCGAAATAATTATCTAAAAAAATCGGATTAATCACTCGCAAATTTTGAGATAACTACTTGTTGTTGGGAGTTCTGTTTTTTTTAAGACATTACTCTTTCCAATAACGATAGAATATCTCTTTTTGCAAAAGGTTTTGAAATATAACCGGTCATTCCTCTTCTTAGAAATTCTTCTTTATCGCTTTGCATTGCATAAGCTGTCGCTGCAATAATCGGTATATCTTTGTAACCGGGTATTGTACTTCTGATTAGTTCGGTTAATTGAACTCCATCCATTCCTTTGCTTAAGTTTATATCCATAAGAATCAGATCGTAGGTGGTTTTATTAATACATTTAAGAGCTTCTTCGGCAGTTGTAGCAACATCCAAATAATACTTATCACTTAATATTATGCTCACAAACTGAATTGAAATTTTATCATCTTCAACATAAAGTATTTTTTTTCTTTCTACTTGTGTTGATTTAATTTCTTCAATTATTGGCTGTCCGTTTGCAGCAATACTTAAATTAGATAAATCAACTTGCTCCAATGCCAATGGGAGTTCAATGATAAATGTAGAACCTTTTCCCACTTCACTCGATAACGAAATAGTTCCTTTCATTAATTCAGTATATTTCTTTACAAGAGTCAATCCAAGCCCGGTTCCTTCAAAACTTCGAGATAATCCTTCGCTCGCTTGACGAAATTCTTCCCAAATAACTTCTTGTTTTTCTCGTGGTATTCCGATTCCGGTATCAATCACTTTGATTATCACTTTATCGTTGCCTACTTCAGCGATTAATGAGACCGTTCCAGCATCGGTAAATTTAATGGCATTATTAAGAAGGTTATTTATAATATCGCGGAATAATTTTTCATCAATAATACAATTAATAACATCTTTATCATGATTAAATCCGTATTCAAGTTTTGCATTTAAAGCTAGTTGAGTAAAAAGGTCAAAAGATTCCTTGAGCAGCGGGACAATGTTCATATTATTTAATAATACTTGCTTTTGGCCTGATTCAATTTGTGAAATATTAAGAATTAAATTTACAGTTTCCAAAAGACGGTTTCCTCCTTTCATTATATTATCAACCATCATGGTTAAATCTTCGTTATTTCTAAGTTCCTCTCGAAGAAATTCTGAAAATCCAAGTATAGCAACAAGAGGAGTCCTTAATTCGTGACTCATATTTGCCAGGAAGTTAGATTTCACCCGGCTCATTTCTTCAGCTTTATCTTTTGCAATCACTAATTCATTTTCATACTCTTTTTGGGAGGAGATATCTCTAAAAATACTTAAGAGTAATTTCTTTTCTTCTCCGGTTTGAATAAATGAATTGGAGAGAGAAATCCATTTCTCTTCACTGTTCCATAAAACAACTTTTTCTTCTAACTTGGTTTCGATATGCCCGGTATTGAATCTTTCTTTATGTCTTTCAAGGGCTTTTACATCTTGATTTAGATATATTGAAAGGAGATTTTTTCCTAATAATTCGGGTTTCTCTTTTTTTACTAATTTGCAATAAGCTTGATTCACTTCAACTATAATTCCATTTGAATCGGATAATCGCATGCCGTCGAAAGAATTTTCCCATGTCGATCTGAATTGCTCTTCTGATTTTAGAATCCTTTCAAGAGTCAATTTCTTTTCTGTAATATCTTCTTTAACTGCTATAAAGTTTGTTATTTTTCCTCTCTGATTTAATAGGGGTGAGATAACGGCATTTTCCCAAAACAACTCCCCGTTTTTCTTTTTATTATGAAACTCACCCTGCCATTCTACTCCAGAAAGAATTGTGCTCCAAAGTTTTGAATAATCTTCATGGGTTTTCTCTCCGGATTGAAGTACACGTGGATTTTTTCCTTTAACTTCTTCTAATGAATAGCCTGTTACCAAAGTAAACTTCGAGTTTACATATTCAATATTTCCTTTTGGATCTGTTATAATAACGGAGACCGGACTTTGTTCAACTGCTTTAGAAAGTTTAACTACATTTTCTTCGGCTCTTTGTCTTTCAATATAAATGCTTAATTCGTGAGCAACCAGCTCAAGAATTTCGATGCTTGATTTATCGTAAGCATCAGGATTATCATAACTTTGTACAACAATTGCCCCAAGAACTTTGCCTTCGATCATTAATGGAACACCTAACCAAGCCTCAGAAGTTGTTCCGATTAAATCAATAATTCCGTTTTCGTGCAATCGAAGAATATCATCTTTTCGTAATATTATGGGTTCATTTTTTCTAATCACATAACCGGTAAGTGATTTATCGGCACTCCACTCATTAATTTCATCTTTCTCATCACGGTCAACAAATGAACTTAACATTCCGGTCTCTTCATTATAAAAAGCTATAAAGAAGTTTTTTGCATAGATTAGATTATTCAGTTCATCCTTAATCGAATTAAAAAGTTGATCGAGTTCTTTAGAATTGATAACGGCATTTGCAATGTTGTATTGCATAGTCTGTATCATTTCAGCACGTTTGTGTTGAGTTATATCTCTTATCAAAACATGACGCGCCGGACGATTATTATGAATAACTGCATGGGAGATAATTTCTACATGAATCAGTTCTCCATTCTTTTTGTTATGTCGCCATTCCCCGGCGGAATTAAGTTCTTTTCCTGTTTGCGCAACATCCAGTTCTAACAAGGGGACATCTTCAAGTGGACGAATATCTCTCAATGTCATTGAAAGAAATTCTTCTCTCGTATAACCATATTGGTCAATTACGGCTGCGTTAATTTCGAGAAAACGTAGAGTTTCAATATCATAAATCCACATTGGTTGAGGATTATTCTCAAACATGTAGCGGTATTTTTTTTCACTTATACTTAAAGAATCTTCTGCTTTTTTCTTTTCACTTATATCTCTTGCAACACCAAATAGAATTTTTTCTTCAGGGTAAGGGAATGAATTCCAAGACAACCATTTTACTGTTCCATCTTTGCATATATACCTGTTTTCGAATTGAAAGATTTCTTTTCCCTCAACCAAAACAGTCTTTATATTACTCGTTGGTTCGATGTCGTCAGGATGAACAAAAGCTAACCATGGTTTTGAAAGAAGTTCCTCTGTACTCCAGCCAAGTGCTTTTTCCCATGCGGGGTTTAATACTTTAAAGAATCCGTCAAAACCGGAGATGCATAACATGTCCAATGAATGCTTAAATATTCTATCACTTGTTTTGAGTTTTTCTTCTGCAAGTTTTTGTTCAGTAACATCAATAGTGTATCCGGCAAGAAAGCGTGGTTCGTCATCAATAACTATTGGGAATTTAATTGTGGTATAAAATCTTCCGTTCAATTCTTCATCAACTGAAATCATTTCTCGATTGTTTAGAATTCTCTTGTCATCTTCAACCATACTTTTAGCAAGCTCGGAAGGGAAAAGTTCATCCATATTTTTGCCGATAAGTTCATTTAACGGTCTGCCGAGCATTTGTTCAAAATTTTTACTTAGCCTTAAAGCTCGAATATCTTTATCCTTAAAGAAAACATATATGGGACTGTTTTCCATGAAACGACTAAAAATTTCTTCACTTTCTTTTAAAGATTCATCTGCAATTTTTCTCTCTGTAATGTCGTTAATAATTGCAAGGATTACTTTTTTATCATTTTGTTCGAATAATTGAATTCTTACTTCAACCGGATATGTAGACCTATCTTTTCTTTGATGAATAGTTTCAAGATGAAGTTGTTCTACTTCTCCTCTAACTAAAGGTTCGACGGTTTGTTTAAACTTTTCGTACGTAAATTCCGGTTTAATATCTACCGGGGTCAGGTCTTTAATTTCATCAAGCGTGTAACCCATATTTTGTAGAGCACCACGATTTAAATATTCAAATTTTAATGTGGTCGAATCGAATATATAAATCTCATTCAGGCTATTGTCTATTATGTTCAGCAAATGCAATTGTTTCTGTTGTAATGACCTTTGCTCCGTAATAACTTCGGAAAATAAAATTATTCCGCCAATTGTTCCCTCTGATTCATACCAAGGACGACATTCCCAACGGACATAATCAACAGTTCCATCGGTTCTCAAAAACTTATCGTCTTCGGAATTTAGGATTTCCCCATTTAATGATTTCCTATGAATTTCTTTCCAACGTTCAGGCAATTCCGGGAAAATATCATAATGTCGTTTACCGATAATATTTGTTTCTTTTAATTTATAGTCTTGTATAAATCTTTTACTCACATAAAGATAACGGAGGTCTTTATCGAAAACTGAGATAGCGCTTGGGTCATTCTCAATTATGCAACTCATCAAATAGTTGTTATGAAGGAGTTTGTCTTCTGCATTTTTACGATCGGTTATATCTCTACCAACCCCAATTATGTAAATTATGTTATTATTGTCATCTAATATTGCGTTATCAATCCACTCTAACCATCGCCAACCATCAATAGTCATAGCGCGTTGAACAACTTGACAGGTGTATGGCTCAACATACAACTTCTTCATTTCTGTAAGGGTAGGAGCTATATCATCTTCATGAACTTGAGGGAAAAAACTTTTTCCCAAAAGCTCCTCCTCACTTTTCCCAAATAATTTGCAATATGAAGAACTAACAAAAAGGAATTTGCCTTCGTGATCAACTTTAACAACCATGTCGTTTTGATGTTCAACAAGTAACCGATAATTTGTTTCCCGCTCTAATAATTTATTCTCTGCTTCTTCACGTTTCTCAATTTCTTGATTTAAATCAGCGATTAAATTTAGAGTCGCCGTTTTAGCTTTTTTAAGTTCGTTGACCGTTTCTTGTAATTCGACAAATCTATCGTTCTCAATTTGTTGAATGGAATTTTTCTCTTTTTGGAGTTGATGGTCAAATTCAAGATTCTCCAGTATAACTGCTAACATTTGGATTGCATTTTTAATAAGAATTTCATCCATTTCTGAAATTTTATTTGCTATTTCTATCTGTATAAAACCAAATGAAGATGTTCTGGTTTTTATTTCGATAAGATCATTATTCTCGACCCCGCTATTTTCTATAAATAGAAATAGAGCAGGTTTGAATAACTCATGCATTCCCCCAATGAACAATTCAACAATTCTCTGCTTATCGTGAAGTTGAGAAATGTTAAAAAGTAATAAAAATATTTGATTAGCAATATTCATTAATGCACCTACTTAATTACAGCTTATAAATTGTACTATCTTAACCATTCATTTGATTCCTGATAACTGGTTCGTAAAATAAATCATGAGTCTTCACTGATCTTCAACCGCTTTATATTTTGGGGGTAAATTTAATTTTGATAAAAGCTCATTTATTTCTTTTTTGAGTTCTATCATTTTATTTTCTCTGCCTACCATAGTTTTATTAAAACGTTCAAGATCATTTATTTTTTCTTTTAATTCCAATTCTGCCTGCTTGCGCTTCGAAATATCTTCAACAGTTCCTTCGTAAAAGATAATATTTCCATCGTTATCTTTGATTGCCTTAGCACTCTCGCTGATATAAATTGTGCTACCGTCAGTCTTTATCCATGCAGCTTCAATACCTAATGCTTCTCCAGACATCTCAATTTGTTTTTTAAAAACACTTCGTGGGTAAGTTGGTTCGAAACCAGTTTCTTCCAAATTTCGATTAGTGAGTTCTTCAAAAGTTGAATAACCAAGCATTTTGATTAAAGCAGGGTTGGCTAATAAAATTTTACCGTCAGGGGTAGTTCTATATAAACCAATCACAGTGTTTTCAAATAAAGTTCTAAAACGTTCCTCCGCCGCAATTAACTCCTTTCGGGCATTGTGCTTGGCTAGTAAAGTCTCCTTCTTTTCTAAAGCGGATTTAATTGCTGAACATAATCGCTTCATGTGCGATTTTAAGATGTAGTCACTTGCTCCTGCTTTCATACACTCAACAGCAGTATCTTCATCTACCGAACCGGTTACGAGAATAAACGGAGTAAAAGGGGAGAATTGCTGTTTTAATGCCAGTGCTCTCATACCATCAAATGTGGGAAGTTTATAGTCTGAAAGGATTATATCAAAATCGGAATCGTTTAAAGCATTCTTAAAGTCTTCTTCAGTTTGAACTCGCGTTATTGTTACTTCGAATTCTTTACTCAAAAGCATATTAATTATTTTAATATCTTCGTCTTCAACTAACAAAACTTTTAGTTTTTTTAACATAGTTATAACTTTTCCTTAGATAATTAAAGCCATGGATTACAAATCATATGTTGTTGGTTATTAACATATATACTTTTGGAGGGACATTCAATAACCATCAAATAATTTTTTTTGCAGATTGACTAAAGGCGAATACTATTTCTCCATCTTAAATGTCGTTACTGGATTTATCATTTATCGTCGATAGAACCTTGAGTAGGAGGATTATGAAAATCCGCCATTCTATATTTCCCAATTATTTGAAGCAGTTCAGTTTTGGTAAAGGGTTTCGTAATAAAATCATTCGCTCCTGCTTTAAATGCTTTTCCTTTGATTTGGTGATCAACATACGAAGTAATGCAGACTATAGGAATCGAAGCAAAATTCTTATCGGCTTTAAGTCCCTCTGTAATTTGAAAGCCATCTTTTAGTCCCGGTAAACCCAAATCCATTATGATAAGATTATAATCATCTTCATTTAATTTTTGATACATACATTCTTCTGATTTACAAAAAGTGAGTGAATACTCGGTAAAAAATCTTTTAAGAATTTGTATCATGCTATCTTCATCTTCAATTACCAAGATTTTAAAGTTAATATTATGATTCATTAATGAGCCTTTCAATGTAATTTCATAAAATAATTTTTCTAATTAATCGGAGGAAGTGAGAAATAAAATGTACTTCCTTTTCCGAATAGACTTTCAACCCAAATTTTACCGTTATGAGCTTCTACTATTCTTTTAACTATAAATAGTCCGAGTCCTGTGCTTTTCTCACCATTTGTACTCCGTATACTTGTTTTCTGGAACGGTTTAAATAATAGATTCAGTTCTTTTTCCGGTATACCTTGTCCATTATCTTTTACCGATGTAACCGTTTCGCCATTAGCCGAAAGATTGATTTCCACAAAGACTTCGGAACCGCAATAAGAATACTTTATTGCGTTAGTAATTAGATTTGTAATTACTTGTTCAATCTTTCCACGGTCAAGTGCCAGTTCAATTGATTCTTTATTCGATTTTAGGTGAAGTTTAATTTCCTTTTTGTCGGCGATTGATCTATTTAGGTGAATAGTTCTGTTAATTAAAGCAACAAGATCAACACTTTCGTATTTAAGATTTACTTTACCCGATTCAATTGCGGATATATCGAGAAGTTCTGTAATGAGATTCAGCATGAACCAGCTTGATGCTTTTATCTCCGTAAGAAATTCTATCTGCTCTTCATTAAATGAAGATTTTTCTTCCTCCAAAAATTCACTGTAGTGAATGATATGACCGAGCGGATTTCGCAAGTCATGTGCAGCCATCCCAAGAAATTTATTCTTCAATTTATTAAGTTCTTCAAGCTCGATATTTTTCTTTGTCAATTCTCTTTGTGTATCGACTAACTCGTTGTTTAATCGGCTCAGTTCATCAAGAAAATAACTTGCCGAATTGTTAGGTTCGTTTTGGTTTTGATGCTGTGCTTTTTCTAATGCGCGTATTCTGTTTACCTGTTCATTATTGATAAGCATCATTTCGTTGAAGAATTTTGTGAAATCAACTTTGGAATGTGAACCGAATATTGTAATATCATTTTCAATCAATGCTCCGCCAAAAAACAAAGGCTTCTCTGAATATTCAGACTTTAGTTGTAACTCCCAGCCGAAAGTAGCTGTACTTTTTCTTATCTCAACGAGGAAGTCAAGAGCCTTACCGACAAAGTGTTTATCAAACAAATCAATTAATAATTTCCCTTTAACTTTCTCGGTATCATAAAAGATTGTGTTAAAAAGAATATTGGTAATAATTCCATCTGTACCGCATTTAAGTAAGATTCCATCATTAGTATAGCTCATGACAAACTCACTCTCCTTTTGCTAATAGTTGATTTGCAGTTTTTATCGCTCCAATTGCATCAGTTGCAAAGCCATCGGCACCAATACTTTCCCAAAGTTTATCAGCGAGTAAAAATGGATAACCTCCAACTAAAATATTCATTTTATGCTGAAGTGCTTCTGACTTTACTTTATAAATTAATTCAGATACTGAGCTCAAATTAAACACCATTGTTGCCGATATTGCAAGCACATCAGGTTTAAAATGCTGAATCGCACTGATAAGACTACTTTGAGGAGTGTTTGCTCCATAGTAATATGAATTCCATCCATCCAACTCAAAAAGATCGGCAACCATACGAGCACCTATTTCATGCAGTTCTCCTGATATACATGAGACTATTATTTTTTGCTTATTATTATTTGACGAAAAAATAAAAGGATAAAGCTGTGACATTATCATTTGTGTAGCGGCGGTAATGAAATGCTCCTGTGCAACTGTAATCTGGCTCATCTGCCATAAGCGACCGGTTTCTTTTTGTGTCGGTTCAAAAATATTCAAATAAATTTCTTTAACCGAAACCCCTGTATGGACTGTATTCAGAATTAAATTACTCGCTTCTCGTCGCTCCCCCTTTAAAAGTAAGTTCAAATAATCTGTTGCAATCTCTTGCAAAGGATTTGTTTCTGTAATAAAAGAAGGTATGAATGGAGACTGACTCTCATAAAAAGCTATTCCATCATCTATAAATTTATTAGTAATTGCAGACATTTCATCCGGTAAATTTGCCGCTAAAGAATCTCGTATAAGTTTGAGATTTAGAATTATTTCTTCATCAGTTACCGGAAGTGTAGAAAAAAAAGTTTTAGCCCAGCCAAGATATTCATTAAACAAAACAGGTTCATTTGCAGCAATGGATTCGGCAAGATAACTCAAATGGTACTCTGTATCTTCGAGATAATGATTTATTTGTCTTTCACCATACTTCTCTTTTAGCTGAGGCTTGATTCTAAAATGTTCTTCAAGAAGTATTTTTGGGAGACTTCTTTTGAGCTCTCTTAATCTTTCCGATGTTTTTATATTTAAATTTCCCATAGCGTTCAAACTTTCATTTAAATTTACTATAGCAAAACAGACCACCTTCATTCTTGCCGTTATTAATCTCAGAAGAAAAAACATCATCCATTTTTACTTCATAAGAAACCGGATCAAGATAACGGGCAATAATCTCAGTTTGTTTGTCTTCAAAAATACGGATTTTCACATAATTTAATACATAACCATAACGCGAGTGATTTATTAATATATTTTCTGATGAAGCAATAAATGCTTTTTCGTTTCCAATAGTTTTAGCCGCAAAATATTCGAAAGATTTAATCTCCATTCCACCAATTATATCAGGACCGTTTTCTTCTTTTCCATCAACCATCAATTTGCATTTAGAATAATGAATTACCAGCCTTACATCATTCCCATTTTTCAGAGCGGAGACTAATTCTTCAAAATTATTCAACTGAATAGGTTGGCTATTTATGGGTGACACACTAAAAATAAAAAGTGAAATGAATAAAAGTGTTTTTTTCATATAACTTCTCATATTGTTAAGTCGATTTCATTTGATCTACCATTAAGTTCAATGCTGTTGTAATTCTTAGAATGAATATAAGAAAATTTGTAAATGATTCAGCTAATCCTTTATTTGTAAATACATCTAAATATAATGAGAATTATGAACGGATGTAATATTTAAAAATTGATTGGCTAATTGTAAAAGTTTGTAAAATAACTTCTTTGACAGCTGTTTATTTATTGCTCTAGTATCGGTATTTTTTAATATGAACTTTCACTAAATATAAGTATTGAAAATGAATAAAATAATTCAAGTTGCAGGAATAATTGATTCTGAAGAAGCAAAAATGCTAATGGATTTGGGAGTTGAATATCTTGGCTTCCCTTTGCGATTGCCTGTTAATAAAGAAGACCTTTCAGAGGAGGAAGCTGCAGAAGTTATAAAAAAAATAAATCCACCTCACAAAGCAGTTCTTATAACATATTTAGATAATGCCGATGAGATTATCGAGTTCTGCGATAAACTAAATGTAAAAGTTGTGCAGCTACACGGTAAAATTGAAATAGAACAATTAAAACTATTAAAAACTCTTCGTTCCGATATCGAAGTAATTAAAAGTCTCGTGGTACATGGAAATAATTTTTCTGAACTTGAGGCAATAATCAATGCTCTCTCTCCCTGGATTGATTTATACATTACAGATACTTATGACCCCTCCACTGGCGCATCAGGGGCAACCGGTAAAACACACGATTGGAATATCAGTCGAATGTTAATTGAAATATCTCCAAAGCCTGTGATTCTTGCCGGTGGATTAAATCCATCGAATGTGAAGGAAGCAATCTTAACAACCAATCCTGCCGGTGTTGATGTTCATACCGGAATAGAATCAGGAAATGGAAGAAAAGACCGAGATTTAACATTAAAATTCATAGAAGAGAGTAGGGAAGCATTTAAAGAATTGTAGCCATAATCAATGGGAATTATTTGTTTCTTTAATGATTAATTTGGTTCACTCAAACTAAATCCGGTTAATCAAGTAGGATATTTCGCGAACATTTTGACACAAACCTATTTTACTTTTCTTTTTTCTTATCTTTGCAAAAGTGATTATGATTTTTTGAAAAAACGAATTGTGAGATGTCGACTTTTAAACCCAAATTATTTACTACATTAAAAGGTTATACAAAAGAACAGTTTATTGCAGATGCAACTGCAGGGGTGATTGTTGGTATTGTTGCGCTTCCGTTGGCAATTGCGTTTGGAATTGCAAGCGGTGTTACTCCCGAAAAAGGAATTATCACTGCAATAATTGCCGGATTCATTATCTCTGTCTTCGGTGGAAGTCGTGTGCAAATTGGAGGACCGACTGGAGCTTTCATAATTATTGTTTATGGAATTGTTCAAAATTATGGAACTACCGGACTTGCTATTGCAACAATAATGGCAGGAATTATTTTAGTGATTATGGGTTTAGTCAAGTTTGGTTCTTTGATTAAATTTATTCCTTATCCGGTTGTGGTTGGTTTTACAAGCGGTATAGCTCTTCTCATCTTTTCTACACAGATAAAAGATTTTTTCGGACTACAGATTCAAAAAGTACCTTCTGAGTTTCACGAAAAATGGATTTCTTACTTCCAAAATTTTTATTCAATAAATTATTATGTATTTGGTATAGCAATGCTTGCTATGCTGATTATGATTCTTTGGCCTAAAGTTACACACCGAATCCCAGGTTCATTAATTGCAATAATTGTGACAACAGTTTTAGTTATTGTTCTCAAATTACCGGTTGATACCATAGGGAGTAGATTTGGAGAAATCTCTTCTAATATTCCTTCACCTAGTTCTTTTGAAATAAATATTGGAGTAATAAAAAACTTAATCGGTCCTGCAACAGTGATTGCATTGCTCGCAGCGATAGAATCCCTTCTTTCTGCTGTTGTTGCCGATGGAATGATAGGCGGAAAACACCGAAGTAATATGGAGTTAATTGCGCAAGGTTTAGCAAATATTATTGCTCCAATATTCGGTGGAATTCCTGCAACAGGTGCGATTGCAAGAACAGCTACAAATATTAAAAATGGAGGGAGAACACCGATAGCGGGAATTATTCATGCCCTCACATTACTCCTTATTATGCTCTTCTTTGGAAGTTATGCTAAACTTATTCCTATGGCTACATTAGCCGCGATACTTGTTATTGTTGCTTACAATATGAGTGAATGGAAAACATTTAAATCACTTTTGAAAAGTCCGAAAAGTGATGTGGTTGTATTGTTGACAACGTTCTTTTTAACTGTGATTTTTGATTTAACAGTAGCAATTGAAATAGGAATGATTTTGGCGGTTCTCTTATTTATGAAGCGCATGGCGGAAGTTTCCAACGTAAGTGTAATTACAAGAGAACTTGAAGATTTAGATGAAACACCAGACCCGAATTCTATTAATAAGAAAAAAATTCCTGATGGTGTCGAAGTATTCGAAATTAATGGACCATTCTTTTTTGGTGCAGCAAAGAAATTCAAAGATCAGATGCAAGCTATTGAAGCACCACCAAAAGTCCGAATTATCCGAATGCGAAATGTCCCTGCTGTTGATGCAACAGGACTACAGACGCTAAAAGATTTTTATCATGATGGGAAAAAGCTTAACACGCATCTTATACTTTCAGGAGTACATACTCAGCCATTGTTTGCAATGACTCAAGTAGGTTTATTAGATCTGTACGGAGAAGAAAACATTTTTGGTAATATTGATGATGCTCTAGATCGTGCAAGGGAAATACTTGGGTTGCCTAAATTGGGAAGACCGCAAGAATTTGTACCGACCGTTAAAAGAGATTTAGAAAAGCAATAAATTTTAAAGCTTAGTGATGAAATACCAAAAAGTGTCCCGAAAGCATCTAAATCTATAGAATTATGGAGCATCTAAAGATCAGTATCCATGTTTTTTTCAACGGGATTCCCGATGCATCATTTCATTATACAATATGTAATCCTATCTTTAATACAAAAATATCTACTCCTTCATATTTAATAGATATTCCGGTAAAGCTTCAATAAAAAATCAAAACTAAATTGTGAGATATTCAACAATTCTCACAGTTGAATTTGCATACTTAATTTGTGATATGAACAAAAACTTGTCCAAATGATGTAGTTCTTTTTTCATCCATTTGAGTGATTGAATTAATATCACCCCCTTCATAATATTACAAAGCATTAAAATAATAAGTGCCAAAGCAAATTTGATTAATCAGGCTGGAACTGCATCGAACTAATATATCATTTTATTGATAATAATGTGATGATGTTTCTGTTAACATTAAGTTGGAAAGTCCAGCTTAAAACATTTACCAAATTAGGAAATAGCAATATTATGCCTTCATTAGCCGCAATATCAAAAATCGATTTTCCTTTTAAAACTGATCAACAAGAAGTAAAAGAACGTGTTCAAGAGATGTTTGCCCCTTCTTTTCCACAAGTGGAAAGAATGATGAGTGCTTTTGATAACACAGAAATAAAAACAAGAAATTTTTGTATGCCTCTTGAGCATTACTCTGCGCTTCACAGTTTCCAGGAATTAAACAGTCGATACATTAAGATCTCTCTTGAATATTCCGTCAATGCAATTCAAGAATGTCTATCCTTAGCACAGATTCATAAAAATGAAATTACTGATATAATTTTTGTTTCAACAACCGGACTCTCGACTCCCAGTCTGGATGCACTTCTCATTAACGAAATGAAATTAAACCAAAACATCGGTAGGATACCAATATTCGGTCTAGGTTGTGCGGGGGGTGTTTCGGGTTTTTCTAAAGCTTGTATCCTGGCAATAGCAAATCCGGACGCGGTGGTTTTGCTCGTCTCTGTTGAATTATGCTCACTAACTTTTTTACGAAACGACTATAGTAAAAGCAATTTCATAGGATCAACTTTGTTTGCTGATGGAGTTGCTGCATGTATAATTACCGGGGATAATCAAGTAAACAAAACTGATAAGGCAGTAACTTTTATTGCAGCACAAAGTAAATTGTATTACGATACTTTAGACGTGATGGGATGGGAATTTCTTGATAAAGGATTTAAGGTTTTATTTTCGCAAGATATCCCAAGCATCATAGCAGAAAATATTAACAATGATGTTACTTCTTTTTTAGAAAAATATCAGGTGAAGATTACAGATATAAAGAATTTAATTTTTCATCCGGGTGGAAAAAAAATATTAACCGCTTACGAAGAAGCTTTGACGGTAAGTCATGACGCATTGAAAAACACAAGAGAAGTGATGAACGATTATGGCAATATGTCAAGCACAACAGTTCTATATGTTTTGGAAAGATTTTTTTTGAAAGGTTTCCAAAATGGATATGGATTAATGTTATCAATGGGGCCCGGTTTTTCAAGTGAAATGGTTTTACTGCAACTGGAGAACCACTAAAATGATTTTCATTCTCTTCATATCGTTCATCATTCTTTTGAGAATTGGTGAATTAATACTTTCTAAAAGAAATGAGAGATGGTTGATTCGAAATGGTGCGGTCGAGTTTGGAGATAAACATTATCCCTTCGTGGTTTCGCTGCACATTTTGTTTTTCTTTTCATTGATTGTCGAGTATTCCCAACAACTAACCTCAGCTTATAGTTTATTGCTAATCATCATATATGTCTTAATTATTGCATTAAAAGCTTGGGTAATTTTATCATTGGGTAAATTTTGGAACACAAAAATTTATCATATTCCAAATATGCCTTTAATAGAAAAAGGACCTTACAAATATTTTAAGCATCCCAATTATGCTATTGTAATAGCAGAAATAGTCATAATTCCACTCGCCTTTCATCTGTATTACACAGCAATTGCATTTACTCTGCTCAATATGCTAATGTTATTTATAAGAATTAGAGAAGAAAACAAAGTTTTAAATTTTCAGCATCAAGTAGAATCATCATAAATCTAATCATATGAAACAGCAGATTGTAAAAATAAAGTCTATTGATCAAATCACGCACGACGAACTGCGAATTGTAGATAAGAAACCTCGGCACAACATGTTTTCTTCCTCGCAAATCACAAAAGATTTTTTAATACCACACATCAACAGCAACATAAAAAATATTTATTTATGCGGTCCCCCGCATATGATGGAACTTGTAGAAAAACAGTTGCAAGATTTAAATGTTGGTGAGAAACATATAATTAAAGAAGAATTTTAGTAAATAATGAGGTAGTGGTTATGGAATCAGAAAAAGAACTTAATTCCAAAATACTGGAAATTACAATGACTATTCGGGAAAAGTACCCTGAAATTTATGAACATCTAGGAGAAATGCCTGTTACAATTCCCAACATTGAAAATCCTGAAATAAACAATAGAAATTTAAGAGATTATTATGATTCGCTCAAATCTATATTGAAAAATTATGTGCATGAGCACTTACCGGAAGGCACAAAGTGAAAATAAAGTAAGGGATGAAATAAATCATTCAATTAAAATTAAACAACAATAAAATTTAATGAGTAATACTATGCGTGAGGAAGAAAACAATATTGAGATAACTATACATGATCTTAATGTTTAATTGCTTTACGTGATACAGACGTGAGAAGTGATTTGAAGAAAATAAAAATTTCGACAGCGATTCTGCATGGTAAAAAAGATAAAATATGTTCTTTCGATTTAGCAGAACAGATGGAAGCCGGAATTTCAAATTCACACGTCGTTGCCTTTGAAAATAGCGGTCATAGTTTATTTCTGGAGGAGACTAAAAAGTTTAATTCAGGACTAATCAAATTTGCAGGAGAATGAACGGGATTACGTATAATCAATCGAACACTCTCGGAATTACATCCAAAGATGTAGTCCCTTTTTCATCCTTTTGTTCGATTGAAAGATAATCAATACCTGCTTATCCTAACATTGTAAATGGGAAATATTAAAGAAAGATTATTCATCAACAATTATTAAGAAGCAATCAAATGAACAAGCTGGAAATTTATTGTGCTCTAAATATGTGAGTTTCCAGGCTATTAAATAAAATCAATTAAATCCGATATAAATCAAAAGGAGAATTATGAAAAACAAATATGTCATCGCGGTAGTTATCCTGTTCATGGCAGGGTCATTATTTACAGGTTGTAACAACAACCGAGAAAAGGTAGAAGATGCTAAAGAAGATGTTGAAGAAGCTAATCAAGATTTGAAAGATGCGCGGGCTGAGTATGAGAAGGATTGGCAGCAATTCAAGACAGATGGGGAATTAAAAATTAGTGCTAACGAAAAGAAAATTAGTGATTACAAAGCATTGATTAAAACAACCAGCGGAAAATCCAAAGCTAAATATGAAAAGGAAGTTATAGAATTGGAACAAAAAAATATTGAGCTAAGGAAAAAACTTGTTGAATATAAGTATGAAGGAAAAGATAGTTGGGAAACATTCAAAAAGGATTTCAATGAGGGTTTGGATGATATTGGAAATACTCTGAACGATATTTTCACGAAAAAGGATTAAGCAAACCGTAATTAATTTGGATAGTGCTTTGAGCTATTTGGAAAAAATTTGTAAAAGCACTATTCAGGATAACTGATTTAGTTAGAAAATTAAATGAAAGGAATATACAATGTCACATAATAATAGCGTTAAAGGATTTCTTATTGGGTTTTTAGCAGGTGGAACTATTGGGGCAATAGTTGCATTATTAACTACTCCCAAAAGCAGCAAGGAACTTAGAAGAGATTTTAAAAAAAAGTCCGGGGAATATTTAGATGAAGCTGAGAAATATTTTACAGAGAAGAAAAACCAGGCTGGTAAAATGCTCAATGAAGGTAAAAGAAAATACTCAATGATTATGAATGATGTAAAATCAAAACCCGGGGAGATACTAGAAGATGCTGAACGGGTGTATGATGATGCAATAGTAAAAACAAAAGAGGTTTTACATTCTGCTAAAGAAATGATAGAAACAGAAGCTGATAGATTGAAATCTTCAGTTGAAGCCGGAATAGAGACTTATAAAAAAGAATCTAAGAATAGATAATTCATCAAAATGGATATAATAGAAATTTTAACTATAATACTACTTATATCATCATTAGCTCTTTGTATTGCGCTGATTTACTATATCCATCAGATTGGTAAATCAGTACATTCCGTGAGTGCAGATGTACATGGATTGTCGCACAAACTTAATCCGCTTATAGAATCAACACTAGAACTTTCAAAAAAAATAATTCACATCTCCAATGAAGCTGAAACTCAGCTTCAAATATCAAAATCAATTGTTTGTGATATCAGAAATAGTGTTGATAAAATTTTGAATCTGGAAACAAAAATTCGGAACCAGGTAGAAGATACTGTGATGCCTATAGTAAAAAATATAAACGCAGTAAGTGTAGGAGTTGGAGCCTTTTGGAGAAAACTCAGGAATAAGTAAGCGTTTATAAAAGAATTTGTTTGAAAATAAAGCAAAGATTACCGGTTGCTAAATGAGGCAACTAACTATTAGGGAACAATTAGGAGTAGTAAAATGAATACAACACTTCCTGGAAAATTATCTGTAATTGTCAGAGTAGAATATATAGAAGTAGAACCCAATGTAAATCTTCATATAGCAGATGCCGGTGAAGGCAGACCTATTGTGTTAATACATGGTTGGCCGTTAAGTGATGAAATGTTCAAATATCAATACAATGATCTGGTTAATAAGAATTATCGAGTAATAGGCATTACACTAAGAGGTTATGATAAATCTGAAAAATTATATGGAGATTATGATTACGATATACATGCATCAGATGTTAATAAAGTTTTAGAAAAGTTAAAAATAGAGGATGCAGTTTTAGTGGGCTTTCCGATGGGAATCCTTCGGATAACCAAAAATAGATTTACTTAATGGCTAAAGCCAGAGCATTTGGTGTTAATCATACCCATGATCTGAGGGTCGGATATTGAGTATCACACAGTGTGTAATGTGAGTTATTAAAACAATTGAAACTAATTTTTAATAGGAAAAGTGGTATGAAAAACGAAAAACTTTTAAGTCTCTATAAACTGGGGAAGATTGAACTTAACAATAGAATTGTAATGGCTCCAATGACACGTTCTCGAGCAATTGGCAATATTCCAAATGAATTAATGGCGGAGTATTACGAACAACGTGCTTCTGCCGGATTAATCATTACTGAAGGAACTTCTCCTTCTCCAAATGGCCTTGGCTACAGTCGTATTCCCGGAATATTCAACGATGGTCAAATTGAGGGTTGGAAGAAAACTACGGATGCTGTCCATTTAAAAGATGGTAAAATATTTCTTCAGCTTATGCATACCGGGCGTATCAGTCATCGTGAAAACATGCCGAACAATACCACCATTATATCGCCATCTGCAGTTAAACCGAAGGGACAAATGTGGACAGATTCACTTGGATTACAGGATTTTCCAATTCCAACAGAAATGAGCATTGAAGAAATAAAACATACTAAACAAGAGTACATTACGGCTGCATCAAATGCAATAAAAGCCGGATTTGATGGTATCGAATTGCACGGTGCAAATGGTTACTTAATAGAACAATTTTTATCTCCGATTAGTAATTTAAGAAAAGATGATTATGGAGGAAGTTTTGAAAATCGCTCCCGTTTTCTATTGGAAATAATGCAAGATGCTATTGAGGTAATTGGAAAAGATAAAGTTGGTATTCGGTTATCTCCATATGGTGTCGCAAGTGACATGGTTTACTATCCCGAAACAGAAGACACCTATAAATATCTTGCTGAAAAACTGAGTAAAATGGGAACACTTTATATCCATATAGTTGATCACAGTAGTATGGGTGCTCCGGAAGTTCCGCTAGAAATTAAAAAAGCTATTCGCAAAAATTTTGAGCATACTCTTATTCTTAGCGGCGGATATACAATGGAACTCGCTGAATTAGATTTAGAAAGCGGACTTGCGAATCTAATCGCATTCGGTAAGCCATTTATCAATAACCCTGATCTCGTTGAACGATTTTCAAATGATTGGAGATTATCCAAAGAACTTGATATGAGTACATTTTATTCACCTGGAGAAAAAGGATACACGGACTATTCTACTCATAAAACTGAAGCATAGATTTTCGCTCTATGAATGTGCATCCAAATTCGTATATATAGTTATTGTGAAAGAAAATAAATCTGATTAACAGAAAAAGATGTAGCGAAAAAATAGCGATTTAATTAGTTGGTGATTTTATGAACAAATTTAATTTAAAAGGAAAAAGAAGATGTCATTAATAACATTAGTAATTGTTTTAGTTGTTGTAGGAGTTGTGCTGTGGCTTATCAACAGCTACATCCCTATGCAGGCTACTCTTAAGAAAATCTTAAATGCCGTTGTGGTTATTGTAGTCATTCTTTGGTTGCTCAGTGTATTCGGAGTTATTGGAAGCCTCGACACGATTCGTGTTGGGAATTAAAACTATTTCAGATTCTTCATCCTTGATTGAAGAAATTCAGTTAGAGACGGGAGAATTGAATTGCAAAGTAAAAGAAATCGATTCTTGTAAAGATGATTTAACACTGGAAAATTATAAACAAAAATTTGAGAGATAATTATGGAAATTTTAGGAACTATTATTATTGGTTTAATTGCAGGAGTTATTGCAAAATTATTATTGCCTGGTAAAGATCCGGGTGGCTGCATAATTACAATTCTACTAGGAATTGCCGGTGCATTTGTTGCAACCTACATAGGTAAATTTTTAGGAATTTATGAACCCGGTGAGACTGCAGGTTTTATTGGTGCAGTAATCGGAGCCGTGATTATTTTATTGTTATATAGAATGTTTCTTAAGAGAAAAGACTAAGGAATTATTAATATACTAACTAAGAGCTTAGTTAGAATTCAATTTACAATTATGATAATTGCAATGAAATTTTTCGTTCATTATGATGTAGTCTCATTTTTCATCCCTTTGATCGATTGATAGACTTATGATCAGCAAGTAAGATGAAATTTAAAATAAATTTAATTTGATCAATTGTTTATAGAGATATATAAAAATGAAAACACCAAACAAAAAAAGAATTAACAATTCTAAGATTAATGATCTTGCTAAAAATACAGAAAGCGGACAGGACGAATTTTTAACTACTAAAACGATATTTTTTTAGAAAATATGGGAGTCTATTGTAGGCAGTATTGGTGTTATTTTAAAAATCAATTCAGTTCAAACAAACAATCCTGATGATAAAAGAAACACTTTGCGAAAAATTATTTCATCACAGAATAAAGAATGAAAATAATTAAATGAAATTGTCTTTTAAAAATATTATTAGTGTTTTAAAAGTCACTTATAAAAAATGGATGTCAAATGATCCATTTCGTGAAAGTGCAGCAATCGCATATTATGCTATTTTTTCTTTACCAGGATTGTTCGTTGTAATTGTAACACTTGCCGGATATTTATTGGGACGTGATGCTGTAAATAATCATTTAACAACACAGATTACAAATACTTTGGGTGCAGATACTGCTGAACATATTCAGAGCATGATTGTAAATGCGAGTGAAACTCATAATTCTATTTGGGCAGCTATAATCGGAGTAGTTACAATATTTATTGGCGCAACAGGCGTGTTTGTCCAATTTCAAAACTCCTTAAATCATATTTGGGAAGTAAAAACAGACGAATCAAAAAGCGGCATCTGGCAAATAATTAGAGTGCGATTATTTTCGTTTGGACTGATAATTTCTATTGCTTTTATTTTAATTGTATCGCTCATAATCTCTACTTTACTTTCGGTGTTTGGAGCTTGGTTATCAAGTAATTTTTCCGATTCACTTCTAATTGTGTTACAGATTATTAATTTCATTTTGTCCTTTGCTATTCTCGCATTACTATTTGCGCTTATGTTTAAATATTTTCCAGATGCAAAAATTAAATGGAAGCATGTCTGGATTGGCTCATTCGTTACAGCATTTTTGTTTGAAATTGGGAAATTTGGTTTAGAAATATATTTTGGAAAGGTGAATCCTGGCATAGGTTATGGGGCAGCAGTATCTGTTATTTTAATTTTGCTTTGGGTATCATATTCTTCTATGATAGTTTAGTACGGCGCAGAGTTTACTCACGTTTATGCAAATATGTTATCAGGCACTGTGCCCCCTTCCGAAATTGCAAAAAAAGTGTTTCCAAACAAAAGTACAAAAGAAATGAATGTACCATAGTGATCAATCAGGATGGCTGGGGTGAATTACGTTGCCATGCCAAATCGGTTTAGGTGTAAGTGCTCAAATGAGGATTGATATTTACAATAAAACACAGATTTATTAATTGATGAATTTCAGTACTTAAAATTATGGTTGTTTGAAGTAACCGCATAATTGACCAGGCATTTTTATTAAACTAAAGGATATAAAATGAAAAAACTTGAAAACAAAACGGTATTTGTAACCGGAGGATTATCCGGCATCGGAAAGGCATGCGCAGTTGCAGCTGCTAAAGAAGGCGCAAATATAGTTGTTGCAGATCTGAAATCCGATGAAGTGGATAAAACAATGAAAGAGATTAAACTGCAAAACTCAAAAGCGGTTTTTATTGAATGCGATGTATCAGTATATAAGCAGGTTGAATCTACAATACAACAAGCGATAAGTATATTCTCATCTATTGATGTTGCACTCAATAATGCGGGCATCGGAGGAGAACCAAATAAAGTTGGCGATATGAATGAAGAAGCCTGGTTAAAAGTAATTAGTGTAAACTTAAATGGCGTTTTCAATTGTATGAAGCATGAGCTTACACAAATGACAAAGCAAAAGCATGGAGTCATTGTAAACATGTCTTCTATTTTAGGTAAAGTGGGATTTGCCAATTCTGCTCATTATGTTGCAGCAAAGCATGGCATAATAGGGCTGACTCAAACAGCTGCTCTGGAATATGCTACTGAAGGAATAAGAATCAATGCAATTTGTCCCGGATTTATTGAAACGCCTTTACTCACAAACGCCGGCATCTGTGAGAATACAGATCTTCAAAAACATATTATTGGTCTGCACCCGATAAAGCGTTTAGGGAAATCCGAAGAGATTGCCTCCGGATTTATTTTTCTTGCATCTGATGATAGTTCATTTATGACAGGGGCCTCAATCGAAATCGATGGTGGTTTTTTAGCTCAATAAATACAATTACAACTATAAACTAGAGGAGTCGTTATGAAAGGTTATGTACAAAACATTAAGGGTGATTGTAAATGAAATCTAAGAGTGATGCAAAAAACTTTCCTGTTGTTTGTGTAGGCGGTTCGGCCGGTGGTCTCGATGCCTATACCAGATTAATTAAGCATTTACCGGCCGATATGGGTGTTGCTATCGTCATTGTAAATCATCTGCGAACCGTCGCCACCATGCTTCATGAGATTCTTCCCCGCTACACAAAGATGCCGGTTGAACTGATAACGGAAAAATTACTTATCGAACCGAACCATGTGTTCGTCATCCCGGAACAGCGTGATTTGCACGTTCTTGATGGAGAGTTCCGTCTAAAGCCGATATCAAAGCCAAGAGGATGGCCCGATGTGATTACGGTTTTTCTCCGTTCCTTTACACAGCATTGGGATGGGAAACTTATCGCTGTCATTGTCTCTGGTTATGATGGTGATGGGGCAGCAGCGTTGTGCGGTATAAAAGAAGTAGGAGGCATTACCATAGCACAGAAACCCGAAACAGCTAAACAGCCTGATATGCCTGAGAGCGCAATATCAAGCGGGTGTATAGATTTTGTTCTTTCGCCTGAGGAGATTGCTCAAGAAATAGTACGAATTGCTAATGCGGTTAAAAAACAATTCGATTAGTGGCAGCATTATTCCCCTTGTAACCAGAAAGTAGAACTGTGTATTTCATTTCATAAGTTCACATGGAACCAGAAGTATACAGATTTCCCTCTGCCCATGTCCTCAAAATTCAATTCAAATAATCCATTGACACAAAAGTAAAATAATAATAATTTGATACCCAGCAATCTCCTTTATGATATTTTGCTGAATAAATAATTTATATAAAAATTATGGCTCATTTAACTACACGCACCGCATATAAAAATACAGAAACAATTTCATCAATTGGCGAGTATTTTTCTTTACTCTCATTACCAAAAGATGTAGACCCTTTTTCATCCTTTAGAACGATTGATTCGCTTTAAATCTATATATAACTTACAACTGAAATAGAAGTGTCATTAATCCAATAGTTACCAAACAGGATGGTTGGGGTGAATTCCGCTGTAACGGCAGATCGGTTTCGGTGTGGGTACTCAAATGAGAATTTATTTTCATAGTAAAACATAGATTTATTATTAGTTGAACTTCAGTACTTAACATTTTTTTTATGAATCTTACAACAGGTTATCCATACTGGTTAATTAATAGCGGATTGGTTGCTACCTATCCAAAACTAGAACATTCAACTAAAACGGATGTTGTGATAATTGGTGGCGGAATATCCGGAGCGTTAGCAGCCTATTACATTAGTAATGCAGGTTTAGAATGTAAAGTTGTTGATGCGCGATCTATCGGTTTAGGCAGCACATGCGCCAGCACTTCACTTTTGCAGTATGAGTTGGACAAACCTTTATCTATCCTTGCAGATCAAATTGGTTTCCATTCTGCAGCGCGTGCTTATGTAATGTGCAGTGAAGCTATAGACACTCTTCAAAACATATCTCAAAAAATAAAATTTACACTATTTGAAAAACAAAAGAGTCTCTATTTTGCCGCCTTTAAAAAGGATAGAAAACTAATAGAAACAGAATTTACATATCGTAAAAAAGCAGGATTTCAAGTTCAGTTTTTAGATGAAAAAGAAATACGGCAGCGTTTCGGTTTCTCCGCTCCGGCAGCAATTCTATCTTTACAAGGCGCTACTACAGATGCATATATGTTAACTCATGTTTTGCTGCAATCTGTCATAAAAAAAGGGAATGAAGTATTTGATAGGACGTTAATTTCAAAAATAGAATATAAAAGTAATGGAGTAAAACTATTTACAAAAAAGGGGCACAGCATAACCGCAAAAAAAATTGTTAACGCATCCGGTTATGAGATAACTGAATTTATAGATAAAAAAATTGTAAAACTTAATTCAACCTTTGCACTCGCCTCAGAGCATATACAATCTCATGTACCTGTTTGGAAGGAGAAAACACTTTTGTGGAATACTGCTGACCCTTATTTATATATGCGTTTAACCAAAGATAACCGGGTTATAATTGGAGGACGGGATAAAGAGTTTTATAATACATCAGAACGGGATAAGCTTATTAAAAAGAAATCTTCTTTGTTAAAAAAAGATTTTTCAAAACTTTTCCCTAAAATTGAACTAATTCCAGAATTTAGCTGGTCAGGGACATTTGGCAGCACAAAAGATGCACTCCCATACATCGGCACATATAACAAAACCCCGCACACCTATTACGCATTGGGATTTGGCGGTAATGGAATTACATTTAGTTTAATTGCAGCCGAAATAATATGCGATATGATTACAGGAAAAATAAATAAAAATGTATCGCTTTTTTCTTTTGACAGATAAATAAAGAAGGCTTGTCCAATTAAGATTGGAATTTTCGAAGAAAATCTTGGATAAAAATATGAACACTATAATAAAATTACCTCTATATGCTAAAGTATCCCAAATCCTTTTAGGAATAGTTATACTGTTTTTTATACTTTATATAGGACAGTCAATAATAATACCTTTATTATTTTCTTTTATCATCGCCATCTTACTAAATCCAATAGTTAATTATTTATTCAGAAAAAAGATTAATCGCTTTGTTGCCATTCTCATTACGATTCTATTGGCAATTATTTGTTTCGCTGCACTATTATACTTTATTACCTCCCAGGTAATTATGTTTGGTGAGATGCTGCCACAGCTTGAAGAAAAAATTAATATTCTTATTGACCAGAGTATTCAGTGGACGTCACAAACTTTTAATGTAAGCACAGAAAAAATTAATGGATGGCTCGCTCAAATGCAGAATGAAGCATTAACTGCCGGCAAATCATTAATAGGTCCCACAATATTCTCTGTGGGTGGTCTGATTGCAGTATTTTTATTATTACCGATTTATATATTCCTAATCTTATGGTATAAGCAGCTATTTCTTGAATTTATTAGTAAGCTTTTTACTGCTGAAAAACATACTACTGTTGCTGAAATACTTATAGAAACAAAATTACTAATTCAGAACTATTTAGTAGGATTGCTAACAGCGACCGGTATAGTTGCAGTTTTGAATACTGTAGGTTTAATCATATTGGGGATTGAATATGCTGTATTGCTTGGTGTAATCAGTGCTTTACTCAATATTATTCCTTATATCGGAGGTATTGTTGCAATGGCTTTAACAATTGTTATAGTTC
>JAGUXE010000009.1 GCA_020061995.1 Ignavibacteriales bacterium
ATAATGCATTCTCAAAATTTCAAGCCAGCCCATCAGACTTGAAATAGGTGTCCCAAATTGATGTGCAGTTTCCTTAGCCATACCAACCCAAATATTACTTTGTTCACTTTTCTTTATTTGGCTAAATCCTATGTAGCCTATAATTATAAAAATAGCGACTATTAATATTTGTATGTAAGGATAAAATTTCAATTGATTTATAAGTTCAGAATCTCCATAATGAATTTTTGTTAATATTATGGTATCCTGACCTTGTACATATTTTACTAAAATTGGATTTTGGACTGCATCCATTTCTACAATTTTACTTGCAAAATATTTTTGTAATTCTTGTTCAGATAATGTGGAATCATATCGAATATTTCGTATTTCAGTTGAAGCCCCTTGCAAATTAACTTCATCATTAGCATTTGTGAGGATCATTGGGAAATCAATCGGACGGATAATATTTTCAAAAAGAAATGTAATATCCCCTTCGGGTTCGGAAGAATTTGCAACATACTCCAAACCATTCGCAAAAAATTGAACGTATTGTTTTTCTTTTTCCTGGAGTTTATTAACAAGTCCATTCGTATAAAACAATGTACCGCCACCAATAGCAAATGCTATTATCAACAATGAAATTTTAATATTAACTGAAGCAGGACCACCACTCATTTTCATTCTGCATACTCTTCATAAAATTGTTCGATCGATTTTAACAATTGTTCAGCTATTAGTCGTTGATATTCAACATCTAACAATTTTTTCTCTTGAGAGGGGATTATCATAAATGCTGGCTCAACTAAGAGTGAAATTGATTCTGGAATTCTACACATATATAAATTATCCCAATAAAGTCCAAAATCTTTTAAACCGAGATTTTTTACAAAATTGGAATGAATAAATTTTGCTAATGGCAGTGCTTGTCGATAGTAATAATAAACAGAAGTTCCATTATGCAAAGTTGGGTCAACATTTTGCGGAACCGCATTATTATGGATGCTAATACTGATCTCAGCGTTAAATGAATTTACACGTGACTTTCGACTCGTCAATGGTATCCCTTCACCATTATGGGTTAAAAATACTTTCGCCCCTTTGTCAATAAGCAGTTCTTCTAATTTTTGTGAGATGGCAAAATTAATATCCCTTTCCAAAGTCCCTCTTGGTCCTACTGCTCCTTATTCAGGCTTATGGCCCGGATCCAAAACAATTTTTCGTCCTTCCAATTGATTACCGAAAAAAAGAAAAGTAGAATTTCTTTTTGCAGGTTTATTAATTGTAAGATTTAAAATATTCCCATCATACGATGCTTTATAACCCCAATACGTTTTTTGATTTAGGTAGATTATAACTTCTAGAACATTTTCTTTTGGTTGTGTCCAGGTAATTTCCCTAATAAATTCTGATTTCCTATCATAAAAAATAAAGTCTATGTTCGAGGTAACGTTGTAAACTAAAAGTTTTATGCTTTGTGGAAAATTTTCTTGGATTATTTTATAGGGGAGACGTTCATTAAATCCGAGTTGAATATTAACCTCATTCTCATAATCAGATGTTCTTATAATATCAACTGAACTTTGAGGGATTGCGGTTCCCGGCGGAAGTAACTGTACACTTTTTTCATTAACAAAAATTGATTCATCTTTGCTAAGCAAACACTTATATGAAGAACCCTCTTTCCCGATTACTAATAATTTTAATCCTTCTTCAAGAAATAGGCTATAAGCTTTTCCATTTCCGTATCTTCCTACAATTCTGTTAGAATCAAACTTAGTTTCGACTACCAAAGGTAATTTTTCTGAAATTGTGGAAAGATTCCCTTTAAGTTGATATGAAATCTTGTTACCATTTTTACTAATTCCAGTGACTTTTATAGTAGAATTATTCAACGGTTTTGTTACCCGAAATGAATTTTTATAAATACCATAAATTGTATCATTGATACCCTTAAACCCTTCACCGAAAATTGCATCCTGACGCAGGTATTTATTTACTATTATGGTTTCAAATAGTGGGAAATTTTCTTTAATACCATCCACTGTGTACATAAGATTAAGTCCCGGTGCTGCTTTCACTTCAATATTAACATGTTCGGTTAGTGCCACTGTTAAATCTTGTGCTGGTGAGTTATCCCATCTTTCGTCAACATTAAAATTATTATGGGGAGTTGTAACAATTCTTTCACGGATGTTAAAAACTTTTTCAATTATTTGTCTTTTCCCACCGGAGAATATTTCAAAAATAAATTTCCCATTCTGTTTTTCATTTTCGTCAAAGAGTATTATCGGTGCGAAGACTATAAAAGCACCATCTTCATCAATCTGTGCATCAACATCATTCACTTTTAATTTTGCATTTTGAACATTTATATTTCCAAGAAGATAGAATGGTTTTCCAGTGAGTTGGAGAATTTCGTTTTTTGTGGGAAAAATTATATTGAGGGAAACGTGTTCGTCTCCCTTTCCAATTTCAAAATTAATGAAGAGAAAAGAAAGCAATAATCCGATTAGAATTAATCTTTTCATTCTTTATAAAATGTCTGCTTTCGTTTTGGTCCGACTGAAATAATGTCAATTTTTATGCATGCTTCTTTAGCAATAAAATCGAGATAATTTTTTGTTATTTGAGGTAAATCATTATAGGATTCGCATTTAGTAGTATCAGAATTCCACCCCGGAAGAGTTGTGTAGATAGGTTTAACACTATTTAATTTTGCAGGATCAGTAGGGAAATTCTTTAAAATATGTCCTTCATATTCGTAAGCAGTACAAACTTGGATCTCTTCAAAATGATCTAAAACATCCAACTTTGTAATAGCAACAGAATCAATACCATTTACCATTTGCGAGTACTTGACCAAAGGAGCATCAAACCAACCGCAACGTCTTGGCCGCCCGGTTGTAGCTCCGAATTCGCTTCCAACTTTTCGTAGTTTCTCACCGGTTGCATCAAGAAGTTCAGTAGGGAAGGGACCTTCTCCAACTCTTGTTGTATAGGCTTTTACGATTCCTATTACATTTGTGATTTTATTAGGTGGAATTCCTGTCCCTGTGCATGCTCCTCCCGAAGTTGGATTTGAAGATGTAACAAAGGGATACGTTCCAAAATCAACATCAAGCAACGCTCCCTGAGCTCCCTCCAGAAGGATTGATTTACCTTCAGTAATGGCATTATTAAGAAATGCTGGAACATCTTTTATGTAAGGATCAATAGCTTTATCAAATTCTTCATATTGCTCGATCATTTCTTCAACATTCAATTCATCTTTACCGTAGATATTTTTTAGAAGTAAGTTTTTCTCATCTAAATTCATTCTGATTTTTTGTGCTAAAAGATTACGATCTAGAAGGTCGTTTATTCTTATTCCTTTACGTGCATATTTATCGATGTAACATGGACCAATTCCTCTTCCGGTCGTACCAATTTTATTTTTTCCGCTTTCATTAATAGAATCAAGAAGTTTATGATAAGGCATTATCAAATGTGCGTTATGGCTGATGAATAATCTTCCTTTAACGGATATATTATTTTTTTCTAGAAGATCAATTTCTTCGAGAAGAGCAATTGGATCAATTACAACACCACTGCCTATTACACAAATAACATCAGCTCTTAAAATGCCGGATGGAATTAAATGAAGTATATACTTATCATCCCCAATTTCAACGGTATGTCCGGCGTTTGCACCCCCCTGATAACGAGCGACTATCGGATAATTTTCACTCAAGAGATCGACAATTTTTCCTTTGCCTTCATCTCCCCATTGGCTTCCTACTAGAATTGTAACCTGCATAAGTAATTACTCCGGTATTTTTGTTCTTATGATTTTTGGTGAATAGATAATGAGTAGAATTATAGATAATAAAATAAAATGAAAAACTCCGGAAAAATATCCGGAGTCTATAAAGTAATTGTATTAATTTTTTACTTTGAAAAACTTTTTACTGCATTTTCAACTGAGTCATAATGATCAAATATGCTTATGAGTTTAGTAATCATTAAGAGACTTTCGATTTTCTCTGTAACATTAGCTAACTTTAAAACGCCTTCTTCTTTTTTAACAGTAGTTAATCCGCTTATCAACATTCCTAAACCAGAACTGTTCATAAATTTAACATCTGCTAAATCAAAGACTATGTTCTTTTTCCCATCGGCAAGTAATTTTCTAAGAGTTTCACTAAGTTCACCGGCGTCTGGACCACCCATGACGTTCCCCTTTAACTCTACGATTACTGCACCATACTTTTCGCTAATTTTAATTTTCATGGAAACATCCTTTTGTTTGTTCAAAATTTAATGAGTTACAGTTTTTAATGCAAGCATCTTTTAATAAATAAATCCGATTTACCACAATATTTTCTCACGATGTTAACCGTTGATAAAGGATTGAGGACGTTAATCTAACAATAATTCAGTTTATCACAAAGGGGGGATTGTATTGTTTGAAAATTTAGTTTTTTTATTAGATTTCGCAAAGAAAAAATCTCATTTATCTTCAATTTTCTCGGAACTCTTTTAATAACGAAATCGTCTTAAGATATGAACAACAACAAAATTAATGAAGAAGTGCAAACACAAACAATTTTAACCCTGGATGATGATTTTTCTCTCATCAAAAGATTTAATGATGGGGATGAATCTGCTTTTCGTGCACTGATTTCGAGACACAAAGAAAAAGTACGAAATCTTATTTATTTAACTTTGGGAAATACTGATTCGCTAGATGACATCTCTCAAGAAGTTTTTATTTCGGTTTATAGAAAGTTGAAGTCTTTTAGATTTGAATCACAATTTACAACCTGGTTATATCGTATTACTGTAAACAAGTGCAGGGACCATCTCAGAAAGATTAAAATTAGAAGTATTTTTTCCCCCTTTACAACTGAATCTGAAAATCTAATTTCTCCTGAACAAGTTCCTGATGATTATGATATTAAATTGATTGTTAGGCAAGCTGTAGCTACGCTTCCGGAGAAATTAAGAATTCCACTCATTCTAAAAGATTTTGACGGTCTAAGTTATCAAGAAATTTCTGAAACAATGGGTGTTGAATTAGGGACGATAAAATCAAGAATTTTCAGAGCACGTGAGGGTTTAAAAAAGATTTTAACTCCTTACCAAAAGGAACTTTTATGAAACCAAACAATAAAAAATTAGAATCGCTTTCATCTTTTTTGGATGATGAATTGAACGCGACTGAAAAAGAATTAATTGTTGATCAATTGAAATCGGATCTCAGTTTGCAAAAAGAATTTCAAAACCTAAAAGAGAATAAGGACTTAGTTCATGGAATAAAACCTTTACCTGAGGATCATTATTTTGAGACAAGACTTTTGGAAAGAATTAAATCTGAAAAACAGAAGGTGTGGTATTCTTTTTTTGTGAAAAAACCTGTTATTGTATTTGCTTCAGTTACATTAGTCCTGATGACTATTTTTAGATTTTATCCGGGAATTTTCACGGGATTTATTGATGAACAAAAAGCAAATTTGATGGATTTATATGCAGCGAATTTAAAACCTTTTATTTTTAATGTTGGATTAAATTCAGATGATATTTTTAATTTCGCTTTCAATAAAACTATAACACTTGATAAAGAAAAGAATCAGGTTCTACTGGTTGGAATTGATGAAGCTGGAAAGGACTTTTTTGAAGTTAAGTTTGATAAGAAAAATGAAAATGAGAATAAAGTAAATCTTGCTTCGTTTGTTGAATCACTCGAATTGGATTCAAAACAGAAAAAACAGTTTGATTCAATTTTGCTAAGCTATTCAGATGATCTCGCATCACAAATATTGGTCGATGAGAATAAGACAGTTGCAGTAAATCCAAATATCTTGAATTATCAAAATGCTCTAAAAGCCGAACTTATGGCTTTTGCATCTCAAGCAAACAAAGTTGCTTTTACAAAATATTTCCCTGTAAGTGTCGGTGTACATGACACCCAAGAATTGTCTAAAATGGTTAAAAATGTAAAAAAGAATGACAACAATAATTACTTTGTGTTTACTCCAGATACTATTTTTACAAGTTCATTAGATGTTGATAAGGCACTGTTGAGATCTGAAATATCTCGACATAAGGATCGGTTGAATTTCAGTAAGGAAATAAATGAACTTAATGATGATTTAAGAGTTTTTGTCCGTTCTAATAATTCGAAAAATGTAAAACCAAATAAAGAACTTAAAATTGTGGTTAATGATGATTTTCTCAAAGTAGAAATACCTGAATTTGCTGTTCCTGACATACAACTACCCAATTTAGTCAATATGAATTCTGCAATTGAAGCTGCATTTGGACAAATACGTGATATGAAAGTTAATATCAGAATTGATACGGTAGGTAAGAAACAATCATTCACCATGAAATACAAAGAAAAAAAGGGGAGTAGTTCCGGTTTTGATGTTCAGGTAAACGCACCCGAAATTAGTGGACAATCACTAGATTCACTTCAAAGTGTATTCAAGTTTTTTATGCAAGATACTGTGATGTTTAATTCGAAGGAACTCAGAAAAGAAATGGAACGTGTTAAAAAAGAGATGCGACATTTCCGGGAAGAAATGGAAAAAATGAGAAAAGAATTGAATCCGGGTTCAGCACCTACAAAAAAGGAAAAAACCCCAATCGAAATTTAATTTAGAGGCTGTTCAATGCAGCCTCTCATCCTATTATTTACTACAACTTATCATGCTTTTTCACCGCACATATATCTTAGCTTTTTAATATCTGAATCATTCCCTATTTTTTGAGCGAGATTGAAAATTCATAGAATTCAACTATATTTAAAGGGAACAAGACAGGTTTTTAAGTTTGCGAAATATTATAAATATTCCTTTATATGGGTTGGCACAGAAAATTAGAATTCAAGTTTTCTTTGTCGTCTTAGTCGTTTTATTATTTATAAAACTTTTTTTTGTTACCAGCGAGACGACAACTCTTTTACTCTTGAATGAGATATTGATTTTGTTCATTGTCTATTCGGTTATGGTGAATTTATTCAGTTTTGTTGGTCAAAAAAATTATTCACCAATATCGCTATTAATTAGTCTAGTAGTGCTTGTAACTGTCAACATGATTCTCTTTACTATTGCTGAATTGTTCTTTGGATTATTTGGAATTGAAGGAAAAAATATCTGGCTGGATAATTTTACACTTCAAAAAGCTATTCCCTTTGTGATTAATGTATTATTGATTGTTTCATTATCATATGTTTTTATAGTATTCAGGATTCTCTTTTTTTTACAACAAAGAAAAAACTTACGAACATATTTTAATGCTTTGGTAGTCTTCTTTATTTTATCATCTGTTACAGCTTTCATTGATAATAAATCACAGTATGAATTTATTCATATTACATTTACAGTAAATGCGATTATTCTGATAGTTATTAATTCAGTCAGAATTTCATGGATGGCTTTTTTAAGTAAAAAACAGAAGAAGCAGCTATTACTACTTTCTGTATTATTGGTTTTCATTTTCTCAATTTCATTAGCATTTTCGACTTCGAATGAATTTTTTATAGGGATGGTTGACAATTTTGCACCATCAATCTATCAGTTCTTTTTCTTATTGAATATTTACGGCATCGTCTATTTCAGTGTGTTATTCTTTACTACACTATTCCATCTGCCGACAGCTGAAGCATTCGATCGTAAAACAACGGAGATTTCGTCGCTCCAATATTTCAGTAAAATGATTAACCAGGTTCTTGATTCAAAAGAACTTGCTGATACTGTAACGGATTTAGCTATAAAAGTGTGTGGGGCTGATGCGGCATGGATAATAAAAAGTGATGATTTTACTTATACTCCGGTTGCAGCAAAAAATATCAGTTTTATACAAGCTGATAATATTGCAAAAGCTTTTTTTAATGAAAGAACGGTAAAATCGATTCAGCGAATTTCTACACTTGCGTTAAAAAATATTATTAATCCGGAAATGCAAAATGAAATATTCAAGTATGCAGCGATTGCCCCATTACAGTCGCATCAAGGGACAAGCGGATATGTTATAATTGCAAAACGAACAGACATACCCTTTGACCTTGAAGAGAAAAATACATTGCAAACTTTTTCTGATTATACTTCTATTGCTTTTGAAAATTCACGTTTACTTGAAGAATCAATTGAGAAAGAAAGATTAGAAAAAGAGTTAGATGTTGCTCGTGAAATGCAGAAAAAATTATTACCGGATAAACTTCCTACAAATGATTTTGTTGATATCGCCTCAATATTTATTCCTGCATTTGAAGTTGGCGGCGATTATTATGATTTCTTTGAATTAAGTAAAACAAAATTGGGGTTTGTAATTGCAGATGTATCCGGAAAAGGTATTTCTGCGGCTTTTATAATGGCTGAGATAAGAGGCATCTTTGAATCATTAACTGATTTGATACATAGTCCAAAAGAAATATTAACTAAAGCTAACTCTATTTTAAAGCGGACATTAGATTCTAAAAGTTTTATCACAGCAACTTTCGGAGTCTTCGATTTTGAAGAAAACAAAATATATGTATCTCGAGCAGGACATGCTCCGTTGCTTTTAATTCGAAATGGTGAAGCATCTGAATATACATTTAAAGGAATCGGGTTGGGATTAAACTACACGGAATTATTTGGAAATGTGGTTGAAGAAGCTCAAATAGAATTAAAAAAGAATGATTTGTTAATCCTTTATACTGATGGAATTACTGAAGCTAAGAATGAAAAATTAGAAGATTTTGGGATCAATTCATTAAAGAATATTGTTCTAGATAATAAAGACAAAAGTGTTGATGATATTGCGAATAAAGTAGTTACCGGAGTAACTCTTTTTTCTGAATCGAGTCCTCAGCATGATGATATAACCTTATTAGTTTTTAGATGGAAATAATCATGGAGAAAAATAATGTCAGATTTTAGTACTTCAATAAGAGAAAACGGAGATGTAAGTATAATTGAACTTAATGGATATCTTGATGCTCATACGGCACCACTGCTTGAGTCAGCATTCTCTGAATTAATTGATAAAAATAAATTCAAAATTGTTGCCAATTTTGAAAAACTTAAATACATAAGTAGCGCCGGTCTAGGTGTATTTATGGCTTTCATCGAACAAATTCGATCTCACAATGGGGATATTAAGCTTACTACTATGATTCCGAGTGTTTATAATATTTTTGATCTTCTCGGATTTCCTTTGTTATATGAATTTTTTAATACAGAAAAAGAAGCGATTGATAAATTTAATCAGCAATAAAAAAAATCGTGAAAACTCTAAACCAAAAATCGTATGAATTGCAGATAAAAAGTACTACTGAAAATCTTAGTTTGATAAGAGATTTTATTCAGGAGACTGCTTCAATGAAAGGGGTACATCAGGCAATAATTGATAAAATTATTCTTGCTGTTGATGAGGCTTCTACAAATATTATTAAACATGCGTATCATTCCAAACCTGACGGTGATATAATTATCCAATTAGAGTTTACACATGATAAATGCAGAATTATTTTAATTGACTTTGGTGAAGGTTTTAATCCTTCTCAAATACCACAACCTAATATGCCACTTTACTTTGAGCAAAGAAAAGTAGGAGGCTTGGGACTGCATCTAATTAGAACTCTAATGGATTATGTTGAATATCATACTGATAAAGGGGGATTTAACCAATTAACAATTGCAAAAAAAATTAAAAATACAGCCGCATGATACCAACAGATTTAATGAAGGTGCAGAGAAATCTATCTGCGTTGGTTGAATTTAGCAGAGTTGTTAATTCAAGTCTTAACCTTGAATTTACACTTAATAATCTTCTTTTAAGTTGCTTTGGGAAATTTCTTGTTAGCCGTGGTATAGTTATTCTAAGTGAAAAAGAAGAACTCAAAATTCTCTCCTATAAGGGTGTTCCGCTTGAAGTTGTAAATGCTTTCCCACGAATCAAATTTAGCAATAATAACCTTTCTCATGATTCACTGTTGAAAGAATATTTGAATGAAAAT
>JAGUXE010000079.1 GCA_020061995.1 Ignavibacteriales bacterium
AAACAATTTATATAGGTTGTTTATGGAATCTTTTCTTTATCTCTTTTCAATAATTCTCACTTATTCTGTTTTTATTTATTTAGGTTTTAGGTTTTCCAATAAAATCAAAAAACCTGTTACTACTTCTACATTAATATTAATAGTAATCGCAACTTTCATTGTTGGTTGGGTTATGGTTTCCACAATTATTAATGTTTTTAATTTTATTGTTCAGGTAAATTGGTGTTTACAAGGTTTTGGCATTGGTATTATTTTAGGTTTAATAAAAAGTAAGTTTAAAACTAAAGTAGTTACAAACTAATTTTCATTATTCATTTAAACACTAACAAGCGCCTCAACCCGACCGCCATTTTGGTTCGGCGGATTTGAGATTTTTGAAATTGTATTTTGGTTTTAGTTTGTCGTTCTAAGTGTTCATTCTAATTAATTAACTTGCCTTCGGTTTGTACTGAACAAGTTACAAACCTTCGGCTAAATATTTATCAGTTGTGTTTTACTCGGCTTCCTTGTTCTGGGCGGCGGGTTAGGCGCAACGTCGTTATACCGCATTGACATAGTCAGGTGAAATAATTTATATAACTTAAAAGAAGACAACCATGAAAAAACACTTATTAGTAATATTTACAATTTGTACAATGTTTATATCAGAAATATGTATTGCTCAACAAAACGAAAAAAATGACGACCTTTTTAAGCAATATCTAAGAGAGCAAGAAATAATTAACAAATCTTTCTCTGATTATTATTCTACAAATTATTCTAAACTATATGCTTTAAATGAACAAGGATTCATCTCAATAATTGATTCTTTAAGAAAAACATTTACTGATCAATTAAAACAGTTCGAAATAAATAACCCAACTTTTAATAAATTAATTATTCAAAAAGAGACAAAAGAGATACAGTTTTCTTTTGATAAATTATTACTTGAATATCCATACTATCATGGAAGATTAACAAATGAAAAGAGCAAATCATTAAATAAACTAATCGAAGGAAAAATAAAAGATAATTTTAAAGAATTTGATAATTCCGAACTTCTGCGACTGGACAGTTTCAAATCTTATATAAAGGCTTTTTTATATCAACAGTCTCAAATAGAACTTAAAAAACCAACATATAAAAAACTAGATAATCAACAACTAAATGCAACATTAAATCTTATACCAAAATATTTTTCAAATCAAGCTGTTATTGATTACTTACGTTTTGATCATCTTTTTAACCATATCGATAATTTAGGAATTAAGAATATTGAAAAAATTTATCACAACTTTATTGCTTCTTGTAAAGACACATCCTATGTAAACAAAATAAAAGAGCTTTATATTCAAGATCAGAAAGGAAGAGAAGACCATTTAATTAAGACTTACAAAACGGTAGGTAATTTCAATTTGGATATACATTTATTTCTGCCAGATAAACTAAACCAAAATAAACAAAGACCAGTAATTGTTTATTTTTCTGGTGGTAGCTGGTCGGAAGGCAAACCCGACTGGAATTTTTATGGATGTCAAAGCTATGCAAATAAAGGTTGGGTTGGCGTTTGTGTTGAATATAGGATAGCGTATAGACATGGCACACTTCCTTTTGAAGCTGTGATGGATGCCAAATCAGCAATTCGATGGTTGCGGCAGCATGCAAATGAATATAATATAGATACTAACAAAATTGTAGCTTCTGGAAATAGTGCGGGTGGTCATTTGGTTTTAGCAGCGGCATTGGCAGACAAATGGAATGAAAAGACAGATGATTTGAAATATAGTCCTATTCCTAATGTATTAATGGTTACTTCCGGTGTATTTGATTTGACAGATGACAATACTGGCTGGATTAGAAATGGATTAAAGGAAAGAAATCTAGATGAAAGCCTTGTGAAAGAAATTTCACCAAACTTTCTAATTAAAAAAAACCTGCCTCCAACTTTAATTATACATGGAACAAATGATAAAAATGTTCCCTTTCCTTCTGCGGAGGAGTTTGTAAAAAAAATGACAAGGGAAGGTAACAGTATTGAATTTCATCCATTAGAAGGAGCTGGGCATTTTATATGGTATGGTAGATATAGTGATCAAGTTTCTGAGCTAAGAAGAAAATTTATAGAAAAGTTAGGTTATTGATAAAATGGAATGTTTAGTTTAATCGAATTAATTACGGTGTGAAAGTATCCATTAGAAACTTAATAAAATAAGCGGTATAACAAGCCAATCAAGCGGACGCCGATTTTGCATTTGGCATTTATATAATTATTGGTTTTGTTGTTCCGTGTAATGTTGCTTTGTAAAGTAGTTCTGTTAAATAAATGCTTTCAAAATTATTGGCAGTTGTTAATAAAGCGTCATCGCTATTCTGGGGCGCCGCTTATCGGCAACGCCGTTATACCGCTTGTAGTTATAAATAAGTTATGAACATTTAAAAAACTATTTGGAGCATATTGTATGGAAATAAATTCGGGTTCACTAAAGAACACAGCAAGAATTGCTGGCTTACTGTATTTATTTCTTATTATAACTGGCGTCTATGGTGTTATGTATATACCATCGCAAATTATTGTCCCTGGTGATTCTGTTTCCACAGCCAAAAATATTATTTCAAATGAATTATTATTTCGTACGGGTTTTCTTAACGACATAATAAGCAATACAATATTTTTGTTTTTGGTTTTGGTACTGTACCGACTACTAAAATTAGTAAATGAGAATATAGCTAAGATTATGTTTGCTTTAGTGATAGTTCAAATTCCTTGTGTATTTATAATGGAGACATTCAATATTACTGCACTTATGATTTTAAAAGGCGAAATATTGAAAACATTCGAACTAGGTCAGAGACAAGATTTGGCAATGCTATTTCTTAACATTAATGACTATGGAACATTACCATTAGAAATGTTCTGGGGACTTTGGCTTTTACCATTTGGTCTACTGGTTTTTAAGTCAGAATTTATTCCCCGTGTTTTTGGGATTTTACTGGTAATTGGAGGAATTGCATATATGATTGACAGTACTATTGGTATACTTTTTCCAGTCTATAGTTCATTTGTAAAATATCCCACTCTTTTGCTTGTAGCTATAGGCGAAATTTCAATAACGTTATGGCTTCTCATCAAAGGAGTTAAAACTAAAGCGTAAAAGTATAATTCTTTTTAATGCGGTATAACCAGTGGCTCAAGGCGACAGCGTTTTCGCATTCGGCTTTTTTATAATTTTAATGTTGATTGCTCCGTTTCGGCTAACTTGTTCAAGGTGTTCTTACTAAACAAAGTTTTTTAAAATCATTAATGTTTGTGCTTCTATTCAGCAGTCTTGTTCTGGGCTGCGGCTTATGCACAACGCCGTTATACCGTTTTATGAAAATTAGATATTATATTATAATTATTTCGTTGTTATTGATAGCAATAATAATAGTGAAAGTAACAAAAATTCCAGAATCTTTAATTATGGACTCGGAAGAAGAGTATCCATTTCATTATAGTAATCGTTCTTTGAGTATTATTATTCCGAACCTTCAGAAAGAAAATTATAAAAAACTTACTGCTTTTGAAAAATTATTTAATATAACATCTCTTTTAGAAACAAAAGATTCCATTGCAATTAGACTATGGCTCCAGCCAGTGTCACCTCCTTTTAAATTTTTAATTACAATGAAATCAAATCATAATAAATGGTCTGGCAAACTATTAATAATTAAATACAACACAAATGATAAAAATAATATTGAGAAAACTGAATTAGATAAAACACCATTAAGTGGATGGGCAAAATTAATTGAAAAAATAAGTCATTATGGAATTTTTGCATTGTCAACTGATAAAAAAAGAGAAAAAAATTTTGATGAGGAAAATTTAAAAGGATACTGGTTTGGCGGTATAACTTATTGGGTCGAAGTCATTAACGAGAAATATTATAGATTTTATTCATATGAAAATCCGGCTGAATATTGTGATGAATCTTATGAGAATTACTATTTTAATCAAATAGTAACATTGCTCGAAAAAGAATTTGGAATAGTTGAAGAATTCGATTTATAATATAGAAACGGTATAACCAGCAAATCAACCCGCCCGCGATATTCAAAAGGGTTTGGTGCAGTTCTTTAGTTTTGTGTTTTAAGAAAGTAGCTCATTAAATTAGTTTATGTTGCAAAGTTAATACCGCCGTGCTTGCGAGTAAAGATAAGCACGGCTACACGTGTAAACATTTTTTAATAATAAAAAAATATTGTAGTTCTGGGCGGCGGGTTATTTGCAACGCCGTTAGCCAGTTCCAAGGAGGTATAATTGACAAAGTCAAAAGAGAAATCGAAACCTTCTTTAAGTTTTCAAGCGGCAAATCTTGAATCATTATTCCCTGTTCTAGATGCTGTTGCTTGGGTTGAATTGCCTTCTGTAAAACAAATTGCGCAATTTGCTGGTATTGATCCAAGAACAGCGGGTAAATTATTAAAGAATTGTGAATTAATAGGAATTCTTGAAAGATTAACTGATGATACTTATATAGCTCGGTTACCATATCCATATAAGGGCTCACAAGTTGAAAAAAATACTGTTTTAAAAGAAGCTCTTCTTAAGCTACCTATTCTAAAAACTATGAAACAGTTTTTAAAGTTAGGAGATAGTGTTCAAGTTTCTTTACGAAAGGCGGCTACAGTTAATGGAATAATAGATTATGATGAAAAACTATTTTCGCCATTAATTAAATGGGCAAAACAACTTGATGTCCTTGACCCAGATTTAATTTCCGAAGATTTCATTGAACAAGCTTATGAGACCAAGGAAAATCGGCATCAAAATGAAAAAGAAAAAATCATTGCCTTTATCTCCCATAGTTCAAAAGATAAACCTATAATTCGTCAATTGGCATCTGATTTAACAAAGGATGGTATTTCCGTCTGGTTAGATGAGCAAATGATAAGAGTTGGCGATTCAATCATTGAAAAAATTGGTCAAGGATTGGCACAGTCTGATTACTTTCTGATAGCACTTAGCGATAACTCTGTTAAATCTGAATGGGTAAAACGAGAAATGAATCAAGCATTAATTACTGAGATTGAAAAACGTAAAACTAAGGTCTTGCCTATTAAGTTAAGTGATTGTGAGATACCTACTCTAATTCAAGATAAAAAGTATGCTGATTTTTCTGTCAATTATCGTCAAGGTTATAATGAATTAATAAAATCAATTAAAGGTGATAAAAATGAGTGAGAATTCTAAAAAGCAAATGCCTAAAGGTGGGAGTAAAGGTGGAACAAGATTTCCGAGAATTAATGTGCAACAAGCTTATGATTATTCTAAAAAATTAGTTTCTAAAACACATACATCAGCACAGCCTGAGAATATTATTTTGCCTGGTGTCTTCGATAACTCTGGCCCAATCGGTAAAGTAAGAATATCTGCAATGAAACAGTATAATTTAATTGATGGTAATCCAAAAGCATATTTAGCTACTGAATTAGCTAAATTAATTGCTGCAGCTCCGAAAGAGGAGTTGATACCACTATTACAGAATTCTTTCTTCTTCCCCAAAATATTTCTTCAACTATATGAAACATTTAAAGGTAATAAAACATCTGAAGCTAAAATTAAACAACAAGCTATAAAGCTAAATGTTCATCCAGAATCAGCAGATGAATGCACAAAAATATTTATAGAGTCACTTATATTCATCCAATTAGCTAAACAAAATGGTGAAGAAATAACTGTAAATATTTCATCTCAGCAAACAACAGACCCAAATGTTGGGACCAGTATAGAATCTTCATCAGAGACTAATAATGGTCAATCACAAAGCGAACAAGATAATAATCAATTAGGAAGTAACAATTCCAATGCTTCTGCAAAATCTAAGATTAATGCGCAAGTTAAT
>JAGUXE010000007.1 GCA_020061995.1 Ignavibacteriales bacterium
ACTATAATCAAGAGTTGATGAGTGTGATGATAAATTCGAAATCCTTATTGTATCTACTACCACTGCTGCATTTGTAAGTGTGTGAGATATCGACAATGGTGTCACCGACATTTGTGGCGCGCCTAAGGTAGTAGCATTAGCCTGATTTGATAATTGCGATGTGTTCCCCCAAAAATCTTTAGAAACAATAGCAAAATAATAATTAGTATTGAAAATTAATCCTGATACACTAATATTTGCAGGTGTTCCGGCTACACCAGGTTCACCTTGAAAACTAATTTGGTTTGCGTTATTGAACGATGTAGTATCAGTTATAGGAGAAGTTGAAAATCTGATATCATAGGTTCTAACACCACCAAACGATGAGTCCGAAGGTGTAGTCCATTGAAGTTTCAAACTATTTGAAGTAATGTTTGTAACTGCGAGGTCCGTAATTTGAGTTGGAGCAGTTGAATCCGCACCTGTCAAAAATTGATACGCAGCCATTATATCAATTAAACCCTTACCGTAATTATTATCTTCACCAGCTTCACCTAAATCTCTTGCCGTTTCATATAAAGCAATTAGAATCTCTTTACCTGTTTTTTCAGGAAATGCTTGCTTTAATAAAGCAACTGACCCGGCAATATGTGGGGAAGCCATAGAGGTTCCAGATAACGTTGTGTAGCCTGTTGCGGAGCCGGAAGAGCGTACATTTTCTCCAGGTGCAGCAGCTTCAGGTTTAATCAGAAGTGAGCCCGTTCCTCCGCAAGTTGATGGACCTCTTGATGAGAAACTTGCAATAGGATTTGTACTACCACTAAGGAACGAAGCACCATTTATTGCAGCTGTAGCAAAAACGTTTACAGTATTTGTATTTATATTCTTAGGCATTGTAACAGTTGATGCACCAGGTCCACTATTTCCAGCAGAGAATACAACTGCAATACCTGCAACTTCAAGAGCATTAAAAATGGTGACATACTGTCCGGCACACTGGTTTACAGTAGAAGGGTCGTGCCAACTGTTATTTATTGCATCGGGCATGTCGGTAATAGTAGCTGGATTCCCGTCAGGGTCCATTGCCCATTGATATGCAAGCATGTGATTAGAAGTTGAATTTCCAGCACAGATTGTTTTTGCTGCAATCCATTGTGCCCCAATTGCAACACCTATTGTATCACCTGTAGTTGGAGATATCCCCACCATTGTTCCGACGGTATGAGTACCATGACCATCACAATCAGATGGAGTTAATGAACCTGCTCCCGGATCTAGCCATGCATGTGCAGCCGGTGATGTATTACCTCGCCATTTATGGTTAAGTGCAGGATGATTTGGATGAACTCCGGTATCTTCACCCATTACTAAACGACCTTGTCCTGTAATGCCGAGCTGCCACAATTTGTCGGCATTAATGATTTTGAGTCCGGGTTCGACTGCTTCAATTCCTCTTGCAGCATCAATCTCTACAACTTGATATGGATCTAGAAATGTTTCAGCATCCAAATCGATCTCGTCTACATCTAATCGTAAGGCAAGACTATTTATAGCTGATTTTTTTGCTTCAACAATAACAGCATTTACAATCCACAAAGGTTTATAAGTAAATACATCGCTGGCTTCATATTGTTGCTGAATATAACTCAAAATCTGCTCTTGAGTATTCTGAGCTTTTTCTTTGAGAGCAGTAATAACCTTATACGCTCTCTCATTCATAGAGGCTTTCTCTGAATACAACTGTTCATCAAGAGTCAAGAGGTCAACTTGATCTCTCAGATAAACAATTGTTTTTATAAATTCGCCTTCAGATGAGTTGAGAAGTGCGCTTTGTAGGCGGTGGCTAACTATTGCCTGCCCCATTATAGAAATGTTAGCAATTATTACTAACAGTGTAAGTAGAAAAACTTTTTTCACGTTTTCTCCTTTTAATGATTCATTTTTTGATTTGCCCCTCAATCTAAAAAAGTTTTCTCTGATTTTCAAAGAAATAATTTTCCGAATTAGAAAAAAAAACTTTTTATTCTCTACAATAAATTTTAGCTTTGTACAATTAATTTTAATTTCACCTTTAAATCTATACAGCGAGATAGATAAGGAAACAAATATGATATATATGTCTATAACAGTAATAGAGAGGACCTCAGAGGCTTTTGGCCGATGAGGATTTTTTATTTATGAAAATCAAAGCAAAAATAATTGATGAAATAGGGATGAACCGAATCATCACTCGTATTTCTCATGAAATAATTGAGAGAAATAAAGGTTCAAAAAACATAGTTTTATTGGGAATGCGTACTCGGGGTGAGTTTTTGGCAAAAAGGATTCAAAAGAAAATTGCTGAACTTGAAAATCAAGAACTTCCACTCGGCATTTTGGATGTTACTTTATACAGAGATGATTTCAGAAAAAGAATGAAACAACCTGAAGTATCGGTTTCAGATATTCGATTCGATATGAATGATAAAGATGTGATTCTTATTGATGATGTGCTTTATACCGGAAGAACCGTTCGTTCGGCATTGAGTGCGCTTATGGAATTTGGTCGTCCGGAAACCATACAACTTTTTGTTCTTGTGGATAGAGGACATAGAGAATTACCTATAAGTGCAGACTATATCGGTAAAAATATTCCCACATCGATAAATGAAGAAGTTAGAGTAAAAATGACTGAAGTTGATGGTGAGGACGCTGTCTACTTAGTCGATATCAGTGATGATAATAATTAATAAGAAAGGCTAAAATGTCATTATCAAGCAGACATTTATTAGGAATGCAGGGTGTTTCAAGAAGTGATATTCAACTAATTCTTGATACAGCAATTACATTCAAAGAAGTTCTCGAAAGACCAATTAAAAGAGTTCCCACTTTACAAGGGAAAACAGTAGTAAATCTTTTTTACGAAAATTCTACCCGAACACGAATCTCTTTTGAATTAGCAGAAAAACGCTTATCAGCAGATGCGGTTAATTTTTCTGTCTCAACCAGCAGTGTTTCTAAAGGAGAAAGTTTTAAAGATACTATCAAAAATATCGAAGCAATGAAAGTCGATATGATTGTAGTTCGTCATGCAGCTGCAGGAGTACCGCATTATCTTACACAGATTTCAGACTCAAATGTTATCAATGCAGGTGATGGTATTCACGAACACCCAACTCAAGCACTTTTAGATATGTATTCAATAAAAGAAAAACTAGGGAAACTTGATGGCATTAAAGTTTGTATCGTTGGAGATATAGCCCACAGTCGTGTAGCCCTTTCAAATATATTTGGATTAAAAACCATGGGAGCTGATGTCTCGGTTTGTGGTCCTTCAACCATGATTCCAAAACAAATGGAAGAATTGGGAGTCAAAATAATTCATAATATTGATGAAGCAATTCAGGAAAATGATGTACTCAATATATTAAGGATTCAATTAGAACGTAAAGCTCGCGAATATTTCCCATCTATAAGAGAGTATCATAAATATTTTGGAATTACTGAAGAACGACTTTCTAAAAACGGAAAAGATATAGTGATTTTGCATCCGGGTCCTATCAATCGCGGAGTAGAAATTTCTTCTGAGGTTGCTGATGGACCATACCAAATTATTTTGAACCAGGTAACAAATGGTGTAGCTGTAAGAATGGCTGTTTTGTATTTATTAGGAACCCAGAATTAAGGACGTTAAAAAATGAAAATCGCATTAAAAAATGTTATTCTTTTTAATCCCGATCAGAAAATGAATAAAAAAAGTAATTTGGTCATTATTGATGGGGTAATTAGTAAAATTGGCACTTTAACAAGTGAAGAATTAAAAAATTGTCAGATTTATGATTTCAACGACAAATATTGTGTCCCCGGTTTATTTGATATGCATGTTCACCTTCGTGAACCTGGAAGAGAAGATGAAGAAACTGTCGTTACCGGATGTAATGCCGCCGCAAAGGGAGGTTTTACCGGTATAGCATGCATGCCAAATACCGAACCTGCAATTGACTCTGCTGAAATAGTTTCTTTTATAAAACAAAAAGCGAAAGACCATCTTGTTGATGTTTATCCCGTAGCTGCAGCTACAATGGGAAGAAAGGGAGAAACTTTATCACCGATGTCGGAGTTGGTAGATGCAGGGGCAGTTGGTTTTTCTGATGATGGTGTTGCAATAAAAACAGCACGAATTTTAAAGACCGCATTAGAATATTCAAAAATGTTTGATACCCCAATTATTGAACATTGTGAAGATGATTCTTTAGCCGGTGGAGCAATGAATGAAGGAATAAATTCAACATTGTTGGGTTTACCTCCAATTCCATCAGTAGCTGAAGATTTAATTGTTAGTAGAGACATTTTGATGGCCGAATATACAGGGGGAAGAGTCCATATAGCTCACATAAGTACTAAAAACGCTGTTGAACTTGTTAGACAAGCAAAAGCTAAAGGTATCAAAGTTACTGCAGAAGTTACTCCACATCATTTTCACATGACCGAAGATGCAGTTCAAACTTATAATACCAATACTAAAATGAATCCACCTCTCAGAACTTCTAATGATATTGAAGCCATCATTGAAGGATTAAAAGATGGTACAATTGATTGCATCGCCAGTGACCATGCCCCTCATTCTTTAGAAGAAAAAGAGATGGAGTTTGAATATGCTCCTAATGGTATTTTGGGTTTAGAGACTCAACTTGGTTTAGCCCTTTCTGAATTGTACCATAAACATATCCTTTCGTTAGAGCAATTGATTGAGAAGTTATGCATCAATCCGAGAAAAATCTTGAAGCTAAAAATTCCAAAATTTGAAGTTGGTGAAAAAGCAAATTTTACAATTATTGATACTGATGAAGTCTGGAGTGTTGATATAAAGAAATTTAAAAGTATATCAAAAAATTCACCATTCCACAATCGATTATTAAAGGGAAAAGCCATTGGCGTTATCAATAATAACTCCTTTTATCACAATGAGAAATTCCACTCAATTTAAGTATTAGCTTTGTAGACAAGAAGAGATTACTTCTTCTTGTCTATTCTTTAATCTACATGTCCATTATAAAATACAACCATTAACCAAATCTGCTGGATTTTAGCCAAAAACAAGAAATAAAACTGGCACTCTCTTTGATTCTATTAATCCAAAGACTGAAAGGAGAAAGTCATGTTACAAAAATCTTTAATATCGTTTTTAATAACCCTCACATTTTTTGTTTTAGGTTGTGATGATTCAGATTATTTTTCTTCACGTGACTATCAGGCACCTGCAGCTCCAAGAGGATTAGAAGTTGTAAATGGTGACAATAGAGCAGATATTTCATGGATAAGTAATCGCGAAGGTGATTTATCCGGTTATAATATTTATTTCAGTTATGAATATGACGGCGAGTATGAATTAATAGGAACCACCAGATCTGATTATTACATTGATTATGGAGCCAGAAACGGTGAAAAATATTATTATGCTGTAACCGCATTTGATTATAACGGGAATGAAAGCGAATTGAGTTATGAACTCGTCTATTCTGCACCACGCCCTGAAGGTTTTAATCAAGCAATTTTTGATTATCGAAAATTTCCGAATAATTCAGGTTACAATTTTGCAGATTATCGAGTCCGACCATACGATGACCTTAGTACAGATTTCTTCTTCGAGAACTATAACGGAACATTTTACTTAAATGTATGGAGTGATTCAGATATCTTAGATTTGGGACCAACAACAAGTATTTATGATATTGACTATGCACCTTCAAGTGGCTGGTCAACTACGAAAGATGAAGTTGCAAAGGTTGGACATACATACGCATTCTGGACATGGGATAATCATTATGCAAAAATAAGAATTAAAGCAATAACAAATGAACGTGTAGTATTCGATTGGGCTTATCAAATGATTGCCGGCGAAAGAGCTCTAAAGCAACACATTCAAAAACAAAGAGAACCGTTGAAAAGGAATTCGAATCGAATCGAGATAGCCAAATAATCAACAATAAAATAATTCAACAGAAAAGCATATTCGATACTGAATATGCTTTTCTATTTTTAAGTAATAGCTTTATCTGGTTTTAGTTATTAATATTGGTTAAATTTCGGGAAATGATGAGCTTACAATGAAGAGCATAATTCTAATATATATATTATTTGTGGTTTCTGTTCCTGTTAGGAACCAGAATATCACTTGGAACGCAATTGGTACAGCAACTTCTGTTATACAACAAGAGGCTTCTGTAGTTTTTAATGATATTGAAAATGGATTTAATTCCGGGAATGTGGCTGCGTTTTCAAAATATTTTTCGACTGAAACATTTCTGAGTCTTAATATCGGAATAGCTGATTACTACAGTTCAAATCAAAGTTATTATGTACTCCAAAATTTTTTTAATATAAATAAACCAATCAGTTTTAAATATACAAGTAGTACCTCGGGTAATAATGCTTATGCAACCGGAATTCTAAATTACGAGTCAAAAAGCAAACGTGAAACTGCCCAAGTATTTATATCACTTGATACTAGCGGAAAAAATTGGAAAATTTCTCAAATTACAATAAAGTGATATTACACTATTTTTCTCGAAATCTCATCTCCAGGAAAAAAGATTTTCTTTTCTTCACATTTATTTTATCGATTATCATTCTAAGTGGTTTCCTTACACCAATCTTAGTTGAAAACAAAAAAGCCGATTGGGAACATCTTTTACCTAGAGAAACAGAATCCGTTGCAAATTCAATTGCCAACAACTTTAAAGCTAAAGAATCAACTCTTCTAAAAAATATTGATGAAATAAGTTTACTTCTTAAAGAGAAACAGAATTCATCAGACTTACACTCAATTCGGCAAGTCTGTTTGGATTTCAATAATCCAAATTTTGCTATCGGTTTTTTTGATTCAACATATAGATTAATAGCATGGAACAATTCTCCTTTGTTTAGCGAAACTATCAGTTTTAAAAAAGATGCTGATGAATCAGAAACATTTTTTTTTAGAAGTTCATTAAGCATATTCATGCTCTATTGGAAAAAGATTGAGAATGCAGATACTGCTCCAGTCTATCTTTTAGCAGGTATTCCGTTTGAAAACTATTTTAGTTTAGATGATAATTCTATCAGTTTCAAAAATGAATTGGAAAATCAGTATAATACAGAAATAGAAATCTCGTATATTCCTTATACATCCAAATCAAAAGACGGAAGAAAATACTCGGTCGAGTTATTAAATAATGTGGGAAGTAAAATCGGTTTAGTCACTTTTTCAAAACCTATCCTCAAAAGTGAACTCACTGCAATAAGAGAAAATATTCATTTTGTTCAATCCTTGTTAATCATTATTGCATACTTTCTCTTAATCCGATTCTTCTCCTCCTCTTTGAAAGAGTTGAAAAGTAATTTAGTAAAAACAACTATATTGCTGATGTATATAATCGGATTCAGATTAATATTATTCGCTTTAGGAATTCCAACAAAATTCTTGTCAGGTGAAATTGTAAATCCGGCTTACTTCTCTTCAACATTTGGTTTTGGTATTGTTAAATCACCAATCGAGCTATTATTAACCTCAATAACTTTCCTTCTAATAGCATTTATTATATTCAGGCGTACATACTCTTTTTATTCAAACAAAAAAAACTATTCAGCGAAAACATTTACTAAAAAAATACTATTCCACTCGATTCCTTTGCTATTGCCAATATATTTTTTATTAATCAGAGCATTAGCGGCAGCTATAAAGAGTCTAGTCTTCGATTCAACCCTCAATTATTTTGTAAGTGTTGAAATTGCACCGAGCTATATTCATACAGTGATGATAGGAACTCTACTTTTTCTAGCAACGTTTTTTATTCTTCTGCTTCTTTCAATAATTTTGTTAATATTTTATTTTGCAGAACGTTTTAACTCGATTAATAAATTGAAGTTATTTTACATATTATTGACCATTACAGTGCTGTTTTCATACTTCTTTTTTTTAATACAAAAGGAGCCGCTCCTTAGCTTTACTTTATATTTAATAACAATAGTATTTTCATTTTTACTTGCATATCCCGCACTTTTTAATAGTAGAAATATCAGAACAATTTTGGTTTACTCAACTATCACAGCATCAATAATTTCAATAACATATTTAAATCACTTTCACGCCGAGTTAGAAAAACGGGGATTAAAAACGTCGGCATTGTCAGTCAATAGAGCAAACCAAAGTTATTTGACATTTCTGATTCAGGAAGCTCTTACATCAGCATCACAAAATGACGAATTGATTTCAACCTTTACTCGTTCAAATCCAAATTATGATGCGGCTGCGTTTGTTATATGGAATCAAAGTGCATTCTATTCAGAGAATATTAATTCATCAATTCTATTGTTGAATAAGCAACGAAAATTACTTGGTAAGTTCAATTATGGGAAGCAAACTGATTTGGAAATGCCTCAAATATTGAGTGCATTTCTGCCGACAAGTCTTAAAATATTTGAGATCGAAAAGGAACAAAACCAAAATTATAAAAAACTTGCAGGGATAATTCCGATTCTTGATAGAGGGATTGTTCTCGGATATGTAGCGGCTATAATTAGTATCAATGATCACAATTATTCTGTTTCAGAAGAAAGGATTAAATATTTTCACAGTGCCACTACAATTAATATTAATCAACACATACTTATATACAAAAATGATAAACTTATTCAGTTTTCGAAAAACTTCGAACCCTCCGAAGAAGTTTCAAAAAATATTTTAAATTTGAATTTCAATGACGGAGAAAGTTGGACTAAGTTCAAATTACGAAACGAAGATTATTTTGCGTACGTACTGAATCAAAACATTAATAATTCAAATCAGATTACGGTTGTTGCACTTAAGGAAAAAGAATTGACTTGGAGTTTATTTAATTTCTTCAAATTATTAATCATACATTCAGTTTTAATAATCTTCTTATATATCACTCAATATTCTTTTCAATTCAAAAAAATAGAGGCTTTCTCAGTCACATTTCGAACTCAAATATTAGCCTCACTATTAATCGTATCAATACTACCGATTATAGCTTTAGCAGTCTACAATAGATACAATGTCACTTATAAAAGTGAAACAATCATAAACGAGGCACTGGTTGAAAAAGCAGACCTGCTTATAACCCACCTTACACATCAAAAGAAGAATAACCCCACAAGAACCGATTTAGCGGCTTTTGAAAAAGCAGTGAATGAATTGGGCATTTCCTTTAGAATCTTTGAAGATAACGTTACAATTTATTCTACTGAGATTCAGCTTATTTCAATCGGTTTAATTTCCAAATTACTTCCAATGAGTGTTTATAGTAATTTATTGCAAGGTGGATATTCTGAATCATTTACAAATGAACTGATAAACGGAATTCCTCATTATTCACTTTATAAGAAGTTCAATATACAAGGCAACACCTACATAATTGAAATCAATGATGTGTTTAATTCAATAAAAACTACTCTATCCCCGGTTGAGGTTGATGTTTTTCTTTTTGGTGTTTACTCATTTGCAATTGTCTTCATAATTTTAATTAGCACTATTATCGCTAATCGTATTTCTTCACCAATTAGAAAATTAACACTTGCTACCAAAGCTG
>JAGUXE010000114.1 GCA_020061995.1 Ignavibacteriales bacterium
TGAGCAGTGGTTTGAAACCCGTTAAACAATGGAATTTTCAAATTCAATCCGATATAGGAAGAACTCATGTAACGCCATTTATTGAAAGATCGTGAATCATCTTCCTGGGCTTCTGTTTGCCATGTTCCAAATGCATAAAGTGAAGGAAAGTGTGTAGCGAATCTTGCTGATACCACATCATCACGTAATTTTTCTTCAAGTTCCAATTGTTTAAGGATGTGATTACGTGAAAATAATTCCCCCAAATACTCATTCATATCACCGGTTTGATATTCATGATAATTTAATGTATCAACAATCTCTAAAGTCTGAGAATAATCAATCCCAGTAATCAACTTTAAAAGATTTTCGGAAAGTTGAAGAGTGTTTTCGGCTTGCTCAACTTCAGGAATTAAATTCTGAACCTGAACTTTAGCTCTGACGAAATCATATTCAGAAACCATTCCTGCGTTCCACATGGTTTCGGTATCTTTTAAATTATTTTCTGCAAGCTGTAAGTTTTGTTCTGAAAGTTTAAGTACTTCTCTGCTGAGAAGATATCCGTAGTAGGCTTTTTGGACATTAACAAATAACTCCGCTCTTGAAGCATCATAAATTTTTCCTGCAATTTCTGTGTAGGTTCTTGCTACTCTAATTGCTATAAAAAGTGCTCCGGTAAATAATGGTTGATCAACAGAAAGACTTGCAGTCATTGTGTTGTCAGTTCCAATTGGAAATTGTCCGCTAAAAAAGGGAGTATCAAACGTCATAACTCCTTTTTTCATTGCTCTGCGATAATTTACGCTCCCTTTGATCTCAGGAAATACAGCGCTTCCCCAGGCTTCATTTAACTGTTCATCGGCAATCTGTTTATTATATTTTGCGATTTTCAGATCTTCATTATTTTTAATTGCGAATTCAATCGCTTTTTTAAGATCAAGCTTTACTATACTCTCTTCTTCCTGATTATTCTTATTAGCAAAAGATTGTTCGAAAGAAAAAATTATCGAAATAATTAATAAATACTTTAACATTCAGCTCCTTTAATTATTCATTTTTTATTTAATACTAATTATGATTTGTGACTCAATAAACCATTGAGAAATATTTCTGAAATAAAATCGGTTTCCCATTCAATATTTATCTCATTCATTGGATTACAAAGCAAGAGATAATGGACATAAGGAAAAACTACATGAATAAAGAAATTTACAATCTTACCGGTTTCATAAGATTTAATAATTCCCTTTCTTTTTGCACTATTAAATTTCCTTAATAAAATTTCCTGACTTAATGAATGATATTTTAATAATCGATCATTTTTAACTTGCGAAAATATTGGATCAAAATGAGCTATCTCTCTAACGAAAATGAGATATGAGAATTTATTTTCAATACAATAATTGAATATTTTATTTATATACAGTTTTACAAACTCTTCTATTGTTGATGAGAGTTTATCAGACTCTTCCAGGATTCTGCCGGTGTTATCCAAAACATCTTCAATAATGCTGAAATAAATTTCTTCTTTATTCTGAAAATAGTTGTAAATAGTTCCTTTACCGAATTCTGCAGATTCAGCAATCTCTTCCAAAGTCGTGGAATTAAATCCCTTTGATGCAAATAATTTAGAAGCTGCAAACTGAATCTCGTTTCGTCTGAATACCCTTTCTCTCTCTTTTCTCGGAATACTTTCGTTCATTTGACCCTTTAGTTTAAATAGTGACTCATTATTCATATTCAAAACTATGCATTCGGCAAAAAAGTTCCAAGCCACAAATGAATATTAAATTAAAATTATATTTGAACGGTGAATTGGCAGGATAAGTTGCAAAAAGATGAGGAGAGAGAATAAAAAAGGCGTCTCGAAAGACGCCCTAAAAGCTAATTTAATTTAAAGACTACCGGAATGTGCACTTGAACTTTTACCGGTTTACCTCTTTGTTTACCGGGTTTAAACTTGGTCAGTTTTACCGCTTCCAAAGCAGCTTCATCGCAACCGGCACCAATACCTTTTGCAACCTGTGCTTTGGTAACCAACCCTTGTTCATCAACGAATGCAAGGATAAAAACTTTTCCTTCAACACCGGCTCTTTTAGCAATTTCAGGATAAACTATTTTACTTTGAATTGCACCAATGCCACCAATCGGTTCCGGCATTTCTTCAACCGCTACGAAATATGTCGGTTCTTCCTCAATAATTTTCTTCTCTTCCTTAGGAGGAGGAGGAGGAGCCTCAACATTTGCAGTTATGTCAATCTCTGTACTACCAATTTCAACATCATCTAAAAGATTATCAGATGGAGCTTCAATAGGAATCGGCGGTTTAGGAGGAGGAGGAGGAGTATTTTCCTGTTTTGTATGTTGTATATCTTCAACCGTAAATAGTTCCTGAGTCCCTTCATTTTGAGCTGCTTCTTTTTCTATATCCGGGAAAAACTTAAATGCAACAATCAAAAGTGCTAAAGAAATAATTAAACTTATCTCATAGACTCTTTTATACTTTGATCTTAAATCTGCTTTTGCCGTTTTAATTATTGGCATATAAACTCCATTTCTGAGAAAATTCTCGATTGAAAATTACTAAATGCCGAATCCTTTGTCAATCTATATTTCAACTCTTTATACTTTTTGTTTTTGGAAATGTTCCCATACCGTGGTTCAATTATTAAAATATTTCAAATCAATTCTTTTTAAGATTACTAAAAGTAATATCCCGATAATACCACCTATAATATCGGCAATCCAATCATCAAGAGCGCACATTCTTCCTGGTACCAGTAACTGGTGTAACTCATCTAGAAGTCCATATACCGTCACAAATATTAAGGTATAAATATGTGGACTTGAATTCATTTTAGGAAATCTTAACTGGAATTGTAATGTCAAATCGACTAAAATCGCTAATCCGAAATATGCCAGGAAATGACTTATTTTATCACCGATACCGACATCAGGTATATGGGTTGTTGGAATCGTAGTTAATGTAAAAATTAGAAGCCAATATAAACCGAGAGGAGAATAAACCAACCATTTTTTGTGTATTCTTAGAATTTCGAACAAACTAAAATTTCCCTATCGATTTAATTGCATTTGGAATTTCATCAATAATTTGCCCGGAAGTATATGAATATGAAGTAAACTTTTCTTTAAGCAAATCGCCACAGAGTCCATGCAAATAAACACCCGATATAGCCGAATTTAATAAGGTTGCCCCTTGCGCAACTAAACTCCCAATAATACCCGATAACACGTCGCCTGAGCCGAACTTCGCTAATCCTTCATTCCCTGTCGGAGGAATAAATAGATCTCCGTTATTATTGAAAATTAAAGTTCTGGGACCTTTCAAAACCAATATCGCTTTTGTTTGTGAGACAAATTCTTTTCCATATTTCAAAAGATTTTTGTGTAACTCCGAGACAGGAACATTCATCAATTTTGAAAATTCCCCAATATGTGGAGTAATAATTGAATTTTTAAGATTTACTTTTTTTATGCCAATAATAGATAATGCAAAAATTGCATCCGCATCAAAAATTATTTTTTTATCTTGATGTTTGTTAAGAATCAATCTTACTGCTTCAATTGTTGCTACCTTCCTACCAAGACCCGGACCAATGATCAAAGCATCTGAATTCGTAATTTCTTTTTCAATTTCACCGACATTCACTGCGGTAAGATATTCATTATTATAATCGGAATAAGATTTTATTACAACTTCAGGAAAAGCTGTTGCGATATTCAATTTAATTGATTCCGGAATTGCTAGAATTACAGCACCTGAACCGGTTTTCATTGCTCCCTTTGAAACTAAAATTGGTGCCCCTGCATAATCACCCGATCCTGCAATTATACAAGTTCTGCCTGAAGTATATTTATTAATCCTTTTAGATTTTGGCGGAAAGATTTCCTTGATATCACTTTTTTCAACTAAGTGAATATCACTCTTTTTAAGATAAATCTCCGGTTTTACTCCGATATTTCCCTCTTCAACCACTCCTGAATTCAAATAGCCTTCAGAATAAAATAAACATTGTTTTAAACCACCAAGCGAAATAGTCAAATCTGCGTTAAAAACTGTTTCACCATAAGCTGTTTCAGAATTGAGCCCGGTCGGAATATCAACAGCTATTTTCATTCCCTTTAATCCATTCAGTGTTAGAACTAATGAAGCAATCCCATCCTTTAGATTTCCGTCAGTTCCACTTCCTAAAATTGCATCGATATAAAAATCATATCCATTAAAGCCTTCGGTGTTTTCTTTACCGGAGATTTTTCGAATTGTAAGATCTGAAACTGATGATTTAATTTTTTTTAAAATATCAAAATTTGTTTTAGCATCTGAAGAAAATAATTCCGGTTTATAGAGATGGTAAAGGGTTACTTTGTGTCCATAAACAGCTAGTTTCCTTGCTAATGCAATTCCATCTCCGCCATTATTCCCTTTCCCTGCAAAAATCGCAAATGATTTTTTTTCATCCGATAGATTATAGTATTTATCTAAAATTTCATAGATAGAATTAACTGCATTCTCCATCAACATGATTGAAGGGAATTTCAATTTCTCAATAGCAAATTTATCGAGTGAACGGATTTGTGTTGTAGTAAATAATTTTTTCATAATAAAAAAGGATTAAAGATTATTGCAAAACTACAAAAATCTCTAATCCTAAAAAGTGCAAATAAATTATTAAATGACGAAAGTTGAGATTAACTCAATTATTGATCCAGGGAAAATTCCCATGAGAATTACGATTAAAGCCGAAATTACAATCCCCAATAATGCAGAATTTGATACAGTCGGGTTGATTCCTTCACTTCCCTCTTTAAAGTACATAAGAACGATTAATCTCAAATAAAAATAAACGCTAATCACACTTGATATAACACCAACTATTGCAAGCCATGTCATTCCTGACTCTATTGCAGAAATAAAAACATAATATTTTCCGAAGAAACCTGCAAAAGGGGGAAGACCCGAAAGCGCAAACATAAATATCGAGAGGAGTCCTGCTATTAAAGGATTTTTCTTCCCTAAATTGATATAATCATCAATCTTTAGGTTTGTATCATTTTCCCCCTCTAACATAGAAACTATGCCAAACGCCCCAAGATTCATGAAAGTATAAGCAGCCAGATAAAATATTACACCTGATGTTCCCGATGCTAAACCCGATGTTATACCGATTAACATATATCCTGCGTGTGAAATAGAAGAATATGCAAGCATACGTTTTATATCTTTTTGAGCAATTGCCACTATACTTCCAAATAACATAGATAACACTGCCAGTGCCGAAAGGAACGGTTTAAAGATTGTGAATCCCTGATCTCCAACAAAAGGAGTAAGCGCTATTATCAATGCACTGAATGCTGCCGCTTTTCCGCCGGTAGACATAATTGCTCCGACTGTAGTAGGTGAACCTTGATAAACATCCGGAACCCACATATGAAAAGGGAACGCCGCAATTTTAAATGAAAATCCCAGAATGAATAACAATACACCTATAATAAAAACTGCATTAGTCGAAACTTCACTAAACTTTGTTATGATCGCTTCAATTGACATTGAACCGACGCTGCCATAAATCAAGCCCATTCCATAAACTATAAAACCGGTAGCAAATGCACCTAATAAGAAATATTTAAGTGCTGCTTCATTAGAAAAATGTTTTTTGCGATTAAACCCGGCTAATACATAAAATGAAATTGACATTTGCTCAAGTCCTATAAATATCATAACTAAATCTCGAGCGTTAGCCATCAACATCATTCCAAGAACTGCGGATTGAAGCAGAATATAATACTCACCAAAATAGATTCCGGCTTTCTTTAGATAATCGACTGACAGAAGTGAAACTATCGCGGCACCAAAACAGAATAAGAAGAAGAAAATATTTGCCGTTCCACCAGTCACTATCATATTACTGAATAAAACCGATTGTGAGTTTACGGTAAAGAGAGCATAATATCCGGCAGAGAAGAAAATTATAATTGAAAACCATGGTAAAATTTTCTCACTCTCATTAGAGTACATCTCAATCACAACAGAGATTAAAATGCCTGCTGCAACAATAATTAAGGGTAAAATATTTAAATAATCTTGAATTGTAATGTCCATATTTACTCTATAAATAAAATGTCTGAGTCAGTTTCTTCAACAGTTATTTTGTGGTGCTCTTGAATATAAATATTCAGCTTAACATGATTCTTAAAGTCGAATACATCTTTTCCTTTTTCAACCACCACCATTTTAATTGATTCATATTCAGATATAACATCGTCTAAATTTTTATAATCTAAAAAATATAGTTCCATAAAGTCATCATGTTCAATAATATTGATTCCTTTTGAACTTTTCGAAAAATCAGTGATTACATCTTTTTCGATAATCACTTTTAAAAAATAGACTTTGAAAGGGAGTATTATCCTATTTCCATAGTACAAACCGTTTACTTTATTTTCTAAAACTTCTCTTAATGTTTTCATTAAAATTATTAACTAGTGAAAAAATATTAACCAGACCAAAAAGAAAATCGGAAGTAGTATAGGTACCGAATATTTAACTATGTAAACAAAGAAACTCGGCATTTTAATTCCGGCTCGTTCGCTAATCGATTTAACCATAAAATTGGGACCGTTCCCGATATAAGTCATTGCTCCAAAAAATACTGCAGCAACTGAAATTGCTCTTAAATAAATATCATCTTGTATGACAAAATGAATAACATCCGCTTTGATATTAACATCTAAACCGAATTTTCCCATAGCTGCACTTAAAAAGTTCAAGTATGTTGGCGCATTATCAAGAATCGCTGACAATCCACCCGTTGCCCAATAGAAAGTTTCAGTTTCAAGCATACTGCTGTATACTTTAGCTTCATAAGCGATCAACTGAAGCGCAGGAATCATGGTTAAAAATATTCCGATAAATAAAAATGCAACTTCTTTTATCGGTTCAAAATCGAACTCGTTAGCTTTAAGCACTTCCCTATCTGCAGTTTTGAAAGAGAGATAGACAACGCTAAACATTATTATTTCTCTAATCCCAAACGGAAGCGGAGCTAAACTCGGTACAAAACTTAAAACACTCGGATCAATAAAAACCGAAATAATAATTATCGCTAAATAAATTAGATTCTTTGTCCCCTTAAATTCAATCTTCCCGGAATAATTAGTTTTAGTAGCTTCTGATTTATCTTTATTAACACTCATTGTGTCTAAGATATAAAAGAGAATCAACATAAAGGCTACTGTAGGGACCCAAATAAACCAAACATTTTCAATTACCCAGAAAAACGGAACTCCCCTCAAAAACCCTAAAAACAAAGGAGGATCTCCGATCGGAGTTAAAGCACCACCAATATTACTTACAACAAAAATGAAAAATATAATATGAAATGGTTTAATTCGATCTTTATTAATTTTTATAAAAGGACGAATCAACAACATGGAAGCCCCTGTTGTTCCGATTATATTACTGATAACCGCACCGAACAATAAAAAAAGAACATTTATCATTGGAGTCGATTTTTTATCGACCTTTATTAGAATTCCTCCGCTTGCAACAAATAAGGAAGCTAGTAGAGCTATGAACGAAATATATTCTGCAAGTGTATGAAGAATGCTATGATAATCATTTAAGAAAGCCAAATAATAAACAGTTGTTATCAAGCCAAGAGCAATAGCTATCTTCGGGTAGTGTTTTTCCCAAAAATGATGATACATAATTGGTCCGGAAGCAATCATTAATAACAATAGGACAAACGGAATTACCATGTATGCTGAAGGAAGAACATGGTGTTCAGAATCTTGAGTAACTAATTCAGTCCCCGATTTACCCGGTTCACTTAATGAATTAGCCCCAAACGATTCATGACCAATCGACAATAAAAAAAGAACGAATAGAGAAGCTATTATGATCCGTTTCAAAACCATCTACTTTATTACATTTGTTGAAAATGATAATACATGCTTCACGATTGAGTCTGACGCACTTTCCGTCAATCCTAAAAATGTCGAAGGATAAACACCAATCCATACAATAAAAATAAATATCGGAATTAAAATCGCGATTTCTGAAGCCGTCATATCTTTTAGAGAATGTAATCGGTCATGTTTAACCTCTCCGAAAACAACTCTTTGATACATCCATAACATATAAACCGCTGCGAAGATAACCCCGCTTGCGGCAAAAATTGTATAAACCCAACTGTTCAAAACCTGTGATTTGAAAGAACCGAGTAAAATTAAAAACTCACCTACAAAGCCATTCAGCCCCGGTAATCCTATACTTGACAATGAAGCAATTAATAATGCCGCCGAATAAACCGGAACTATTTTTGCTATTCCGCCGTAATCAGCTATTTCACGCGTGTGTGTTCTTTCATAAATAAAACCAACCAATAGGAATAATGCACCGGTAGATAAACCGTGATTTACCATTTGTATTACCGCCCCTTGCATCGATTCTGTTGTCAGAGCGAAAATTCCGAGCACAACAAATCCTAAGTGAGATACCGATGAATAAGCAACTAATTTCTTCATATCAGTTTGAACCATCGCAACAAGTGCACCGTATATAATTCCAACCACAGCAAGTATAGAGAATAAAGGAGCAAAATTAATTGAGGCTTGCGGGAATAACGGTAAACAGAACCTAAGTAATCCATAAGTTCCCATCTTCAATAATACACCTGCAAGAATAACTGAGCCCGCTGTTGGTGCTTCAACATGTGCATCCGGCAGCCATGTATGAAATGGAAATAATGGTACTTTAATAGCAAAACTTAATGCGAAAGCGAGGAACATATAATTTTGAATGGTCTGAGGGACTGTTGGTCCGATTTTATAAAGTTCTAAAAGATTGGTGGTAAATATTCCGAGAGGCTCGGAAGCATAAACAGCAAGCCAAATTATTGCAACAAGCATTAACAAGCTTCCTGCCATCGTATAAATGAAGAATTTAACGGATGCATAAATTCTTCTTTTACCCCCCCAGATACCGATGATAAAATACATCGGGATAAGCATTGCTTCCCAGAAAATATAAAAAAGGAAAAGATCAAGAGAAACGAATACACCAAGCATTCCGACTTCCAAAAGCAACATGAAGAATGTAAATTCTTTTACTTTATGCTTTATTGATCCCCATGTAGAAAAAAGAGTTAAAGGTGTGAGGAAAGTTGTTAAAAGTACAAGTAACATCGAGATTCCGTCAACACCTACAAAGTAAGAGATGTTAAGATTCTCAATCCATATGAACTTATCAACCAATTGAAATTCGGATGAGGTTTGATCAAATTCTAAGTATAAGTTTAATGAGACCAAAAATGTTACAAGTGAAATTAACAATCCAAAATACTTAACCGCTGTATCACTTTTCTTCGGAAAGAATATTAATAAGAGTGCTCCAAACAACGGAACAATTAATAAATATGAGGTTAATAAGGTATTGTCCATATTTTATAAACTCAAGATTATCCAGAATAAAGCTATTGCTATTCCAAGTGTCATAATAACAGCATAAAACTGAGTAACACCTGTTTGTATTTTTCTAATGTATGATGAAGAATTTTCAACTATAGTAGCTAAACCGTTTACTGCACCGTCAATTATTTTTACATCGGTGAATTTCCACAATAACGATTCAGAACCTTTAAGAATCGGTTTAACAACAGTAGAATCATAAACTTCATCTACATAATATTTATTAAATAAAATTTTGTAAAGCCCTTTAAATCTATTTGCTGTGTTAACCGCAAGCTGTGGATTTTTAAGATAAATTTTTCTTGCAAACCAAATCGCCGATGCTGCCCCTATAACAGAAATAGCCATTAAAATAAGTTCGGTGGTATGCGAATGACTACCGTAATGAGCAAGTTTAATTTCTGCTTTTTTAAATATCGGTGCTAACCAGCCATGAAATAAATTTCCATGACTTCCTGAAAAAACTTCCGGTATCCCGATAAACCCACCAATTATTGAAAGTAATGCCAATGCCATTAACGGGATTGTCATTACATAAGGCGATTCATGAGGATGTTTATGATGAGTATCGAATCTGGGTGTACCGTCAAAAGTTAGTGTTAATAATCTAAACATATAAAATGCCGTCATTAATGCAGTCGCAACACCAATTAACCAGAATATTAATCCCCCGTTTGCATATGAATACCAGAGTATTTCATCCTTACTAAAGAATCCTGCAAATGGCGGAATACCGGCAATTGCTATCGAAGCGACTAAAAATGTTTTATAAGTAGTTGGCATATATTTTTTCAAGCCGCCATACTTTTGGATATTTTGTTCTTCATGCATTCCATGAATTACAGAACCGGCGCCAAGGAATAATAATGCTTTAAAAAATGCATGTGTCATAACGTGGAAAATTCCGGCACCAAATGCACCGACTCCCAAAGCTAAAAACATATAACCAAGTTGACTTACAGTCGAATAAGCCAAAACTTTTTTAATATCATTTTGAACTAAACCGATTGTTGCAGCAAAGAATGCCGTAAGCAAACCGACAACTGCAATTAATGTCATTATCGCAGGGGCTGATGCAAAAATGATAGAACATCTTGCAACCATATAAACTCCGGCTGTAACCATTGTAGCGGCATGTATCAATGCTGAAACCGGTGTGGGACCTGCCATTGCATCCGGTAGCCAAACAAATAACGGAATCTGTGCAGATTTTCCGGTTGCTCCGATAAATAAAAAGAGAGCTATAAAATTAAAGACATAAGTTGGAACATTTAATCCTGATGCTCGTGCAAATACTTCGGTAAAGTTAAGACTTCCGAATGTCATAAAGATTAAAAACATTCCAAGTAAAAATCCAAAGTCACCGATTCTATTTACAACAAATGCTTTTTTGGCGGCGTCGCTTGTAGTACTCTTTTCAAATTTTCTGTCATACCAAAAACCGATAAGAAGATAAGAACATAAACCAACCCCTTCCCATCCCAGGAATAACAGAACAAAATTATCTGCAAGAACTAAATTCATCATCGCGAAGATGAATAAATTCATATAAGCAAAAAACCGCCAGAATCCTTTATCCCCATGCATATATCCGATTGAATAGATATGGATTAAAAACCCTACACCCGTTACAATCAATGCCATTGTAATCGATAACTGATCAACTTGATAAGCAATTGAAACATCAAGTCCCCCTGTTTTTAACCAGGTGAAAAGATGTACAATTACCTGTCGTTGGTCATCAGGTAGAGCAAGTAATTCGAAGAGTGAAAAGAGTGAAATAAGAAATGAAAGCCCGACAACCCCGGAACCTATTCCCCCAATTACCTTTTCATTTTTAATTTTGCTCCCAAGAAGACCGTTAATCAGAAAACCGATTAGCGGAAGGAGTACTGTTAAATAAATTAGTTGTGTCATGTAATTATGGATTTAATTCAAGATTACCATTTTAAAATATTTATTTCATCGATACTAACGGTCTGCTTATTTCTGAATAATGCAATAATAATTGCTAAGCCTACTGCTGCTTCAGCGGCGGCTACAGTCATAACAAAAAAGACAAACAATTGTCCTGTAACATTTCCTAAGTATGCTGAAAACGTAACAAACGTCAAGTTAGCTGAATTTAACATCAACTCTATCGACATAAAAACTATAATTGCGTTTTTTCTTGTCAATACACCTATAACGCCTGTAATAAACATAAACGCACTTAAAACTAAATAATATTCTATTGGAATCATGCTTTTCTCAGTTGAATTTCTTCTTTGCTAATACAATAGAACCGATTGCTGCAGCCAACAATAAAAATGCAGCCGCTTCAAACGGGATTAAATATTTTGTATATAATTCTTTTCCGATTGACTGAATTGTACCAATCTCAGTTCCGCTTTGTGCCTGTTGAATAGAACCTACAGTTGAACTGAATACAATCACAAAGACTAATTGCAGAAAAATGAAAGCTCCTATTCCTATAGCGAACCATTTCATTTTAGGATTTTCTTCTAATAACCCTTTATCATCTGCGGGTCTTAATAACATTATTACAAAAAGGAATAATACCATTATTGCCCCGGCATAAACAATAACTTGAACAACTGCAATAAACTGAGCGTGTAGAGTGAGGTAGAGACCTGAGAGGGCACCAAAATTCAATATTAAGAAGAGTGCCGACATTATTGCATTACGGCGTGTAATCATCAGTATGGCTGAGATTGCAGCTATTGCCGAGAAAATCACAAATAGAATTATTTCTAAATTCATTCTGTCAACTTTATAATTTAACTGTTAAGGAGTTTTTCTATAAATCATTCTTGCAAACGGAATTGTTTCCCGAACATGTTCAAGTCCACAAATCCATGCAACTGTTCTTTCAATTCCAAGCCCGAAACCTGCATGAGGAACCGAACCATATCGTCTTAAATCTAAATACCATTCAAAATCTTCCATTGGAAGTTCATGTGCTTTAATTCTTCCGATTAAGACATCAAGATCATCTTCTCTTTGGCTTCCACCGATAATTTCACCGTAACCTTCAGGGGCTAATACATCAACTGCAAGCGCAACTTTAGGATTTTCCGGATCACGTTTCATGTAAAAAGCTTTAACTTCGGAAGGATAACGATGAACCATTACAGGTCTGTCATACTTCCCCGAAATGATAGTTTCATCAGCAGCACCGAAATCATTTCCCCATTCAAACTCAACACCTTCAGCATGAAGTATATTTACTGCTTCATCATACGAGATTCGCGGGAAGGGTCGCACAACTTTTTGCAGAGGAGTTAAATCTCTTTCTAAAACTTTAAGTTCTTCCGAACGGTCCTTCATTACACTTTGAACAATATATTCTAAAAATTCTTCCGCTAAATCCATATCATCATCTAAATCAGCAAAAGCTACTTCAGGCTCTACCATCCAAAATTCTGTAAGATGTCTTCTCGTCTTAGATTTTTCAGCACGGAAAGTAGGACCAAATGTATATACTTTACCAAGTGCCAGCGCACCCGCTTCAGCATATAGTTGTCCGGATTGAGTCAAATATGCTTTACCAAGATCAAAATAATCGGTAGAAAATAATGTTGATGTTCCTTCACATGCTGACGGAGTTAAAATTGGGGAATCGAGAAGTGTAAATCCTCTATCATCAAAAAAGTCACGGACAGCCTTGATAATTCTGTGCCTGATCTTCATTATTGCAACTTGTCTGCTGGAACGAAGCCACAAATGACGCTTATCCATTAAAAACTCAACTCCATGTTCTTTGGGAGTAATAGGATAATCGTGTGTTTCATGAAGGATTGTTAATCCCGTCGCATCAAGCTCATAACCGCCCGGGGAACGGGGTTCCGCTTTAACAGTTCCGGTTACTTCAATTGCAGATTCTTGTCCGATTGAATCGGCAAGTTCAAAAATTTCCGGAGTTACATTTCCCTTAAAATAGACACATTGGAGATAGCCGGTGCCGTCACGTAAAATAATAAATTTAATTTTTCCGCTTGATCGTTTGTTGTAAAGCCAACCCTTGACAGATACTACTTCCCCAACATGTTCAGATAGATTTGATATATATAATTTGTGCATTCGTTTTTCATGTTTAAAATTAAGTCACAAATATAGTGTCATGCCGTTTTAAATGCAAAAGTTGGAGAGGGATAGTTTTTAAGAATTGAAATGATTGATTGAGAATTGCTGTCCACCTCGGAAAATTAGTGTCGCATAATTTTTGAAGTTTCTTCGCGTTCTTTGCGGTTCAGAAAAAGAGAACCGCTATGGACGCTAAGTTGCGCAAAGGTAAAACAAAAGGGAGTTTTGAATTACCTCCTCATGCTAGTCCTATTTAAAATAAAAAACCCGCTTCGGTTAGCGGGTTAATGATGATGTGGGCAGGGAGGGAATTGAACCCCCGACACAAGGATTTTCAGTCCTTTGCTCTACCGACTGAGCTACCTGCCCATCATTTTCAAAATTGAACTGTAAAAGTAAGTAAATCTATTTTTCTATGCAAGAGTGGTTTAATTAATCCGAAAATATTTTTTCAAGTCTGATTTTGTGATGCTCTGGGATTAAAGTTTGTCCCCCTATCGGGGTTGGGGTTTTAAATACCAAAGGTGAGGATACCTAATCTAGTTCAGAATGGTAAACAAAATGGAGATGCTGATTCGCCGCGGCGAATCATCAGCATGACAACTATACGATGGTGTTGAGCAGTAACAGAATAAATGGTGACTTAGAGATTCTAAATCGAGTTCAGACTGGCAATTAATATGCAGTTAGTAATTTTCATTGGTTTGAAAATAATCTTTTATCCAAAACTTCAAAAGAGTATTTATTAAAACTTCTGATTCTTAAAATATGTTGTTGATAAAAAAGTTATATATTCGATTTTCTAGTTCAATACTATTAGAAAATAGAGGGACACACAAACGAGTAAATTGATATTGTTGAAATGACTTACAGAAGATTCGCTTTTTTAATAGATACTTATGATTAAATGAAATTATCAACACCTTTTGCGAGTAGAATTTTGATCATGGAGGTATAACTTATATCGTTCTGCGATGCAGTTGCTTTCAATCTATTCAGCAATTCAGTTGGTAAGCGCAGACTAATAACTTTAGTGGGTGATTCAGTAGGGAGTTCTATCCCCAGGTCACTCAATTTCAAAGGTTTATTTTTATCAATGAATTGTGAAGTATCTTTTGTGTCATATTCTAAAATTTCTGTTACTATTTTACTTTTCATATATTTCTCTCTCCTTTTTTGAAGCAGGTCTGCAACTGATTATTCTTATCTTATTATTTCTTATTGTAAATGCACACATTAATATCCTTCTATTCAGACTTGAAGCGTAACTGATCCACCTCTTCTCATTTTTTTTTGAATGCACCAAATCTTCAAATATTAAAAATTTATTATCAAAGAATAAACTTTCGGCTTCCAGTTTTGAGACCCCATGTTTTCTTTCATTTTTTTGAATATTCCATTGATCCCAATCAAATTTTAACAGCATTATTTTTATTCCAATTATGTAACCATAATTCTTAAGACTTACTTGATGTGATTTGTAGTCTTATCCACTACAAAGTTACGTATTCGGATTAATATAGTCAAATTTGGGTAGTCTGCTGTTATTAGGAAAACTGAAGGGAAAGTTGGGAATAAACATCCGCAGGCAGCATCCGGTAAAGATACTGAATCACATCTAGAATGGCAGTGACCGTGGGGAAAAGGAAGAAAGTAAAAGAGTTTCCGAATCTAGCGCAGAATGCCAAACAAAAAGCAGTTACTGATTCGCCGCGGCGAATCATCAGCATGACAGTGAAGGTAAATAATGATTTTCTTTAGAACGACGGAGTGGTTAAATAGATGTAGAAGAATATTATCGAAAGAGTTTTAATGACATTCGTCAGTTTTTTCTAATTCTATGTTACTATTTTTGTTCTAAGAGCAATTTCTTCCAAAATTGATGAAACCTTTAAGCAATCTTTCATATTCCCTTCGAACACCATTGCCTGTCCTTTAGTATGAACTTCAAAAGCATGCCCTTGTGCTTTTTCAAAACTACAGCGCGTTGCTTTTATCAATTGTTCAATCACTTCATCAAATGTATGCCAGTCGTCATTAAATAATATAACACGACTCAACAACTTCACATCTTGTTCGGTGTCGACTAATTCTTTGTACTTACCCGATTCTTCTCTTTTTATTTCCATGAGGCAAAAATATGAAAACTATGGTATAGTTGAAAGTGGGATTGACAACTTACAAAGTTGTCCTACATATAATTTGTAGGTCAAGATTTCATCTTGAACATCGACATACTTTGATAAAAAATGTTGATATTAATTCTTTCTCCAAATCACTTTTTTCATATATAATTTTTACAATATTGGAATTCAATTCCATAATTGTAAAGTTGAGTTGACAGGGTGTACGCATTCTGCACGACTGAGCGGGGTAATCGTGAAATTATTTTATAAATCATTTAGAACTTTTTCCATTAGTGAGTTGTATTTCACTTCATCAATATATACTATTTCACAGGGTGAACATGAGATTATTTTATAAATCATGCACAATTAATTTGTTGATATCATTATTGTTGAAATTAACCAATTGCTGAAGTTTGGAAAATTTGAAGATTAGAAAATTGAGTATTAAAAACAAA
>JAGUXE010000058.1 GCA_020061995.1 Ignavibacteriales bacterium
CATTTGATGGAACGAAGTATCCTGAAAGGGGTGGGGGGATTGATTTTGAAGGGGATTCCCCATTTTTTTGCCTGGTCTTTACTTATCAGCCTGATTATGGCAGAAATTTATTTAGAATGATAGAAGAATCGGGCTTCTTAACTAAATTTTTAGAATTTGGGAGCATGAACATAGATGCCCAGTCAAGAAAATTTAACATTCCTTCTAGGAATAGAGATGGTTCTAAAAATGCCTTTTCTTTTAAATATAAAAGCGATCCTCTATGTCTAATCAGCCTATCTAATGAGAAGGCCGGCACATTATTAATGACTGTCTCTCTTAATGCTACAAGTTCCAATTTAGACTTCGTATTGCTGAGGGGAGGAACACCTGAATTTTGTGGTGAATGTTTAGTAATTGGTAGTAACACTATAAGAAGCAAGCCTGATGTAGAAATAATTCGTAGAAAGGTTGAACAATTGACTAAAGGGACTAAAAGCAGTTTTGAGGCTGAATATGAATTATTCTTTAAGAACTGGGATAGGAAGCATAAAGTGGTTGCCTGCGACATTACCTTTTACCACTGGCCACCACTTAGCCCACCTGACTGGGTTAATGATTGGTCATCGGATTGCGATTGGGACAAAGGATGTTTTGAGGGGAAAACACCATTTTTGAAAGATATAATAGCTGCAATCTTAAATGGCTCTATAAAAAAATATACCTTTGATTATGTGATTATAAAAAATGGATGGTTTTAGATTTTTAGATATAAGGAGGGATAAATAATGGATATACAACTATTAATCTTGTATTCAATAGCTGCATTTTTTATATGGGGCATTGGAGGCATCATAGGATGTTATTGGTTTTTTATAGGGTATTCAAAAGGGATAAAGATTGAAAAATACACTGATGTTGAGAGATTGAAAGGTACATGGAAAAGGGGATTAAAGTTTACCTTGATTATTCAGCTTGTTTGTTTTTTTTGTGTTGGATTTTTATTCCTTCAGGAAGATAGTCTAGTGAAAAAGGGAATATTATCTGGATTGGTAGGTTTTTTCCTTTCCTGTATTGGAATATTGATTTATTGGGCATTTACAACTTATTTAGTAGACCTTCCTGACCGTGTCAAATATATCCCACCAAACAAATTAAAGGAGGTATGAGATGAATTATGTTGTAGGAATCGGAGGAACAGGTGCAAGGTGTGTTGAGGCACTAATCCATCTATGTGCTATGGGACTTGGGCCTGATAAATTAGGCATTATCTTTATTGACCCTGATAATGGTAATGGAAATGTTACAAATGCACAGGCTGTTTTTAATAACTATAATAGGCTTCAATCTTTTATTGGTAAGGCTAATATATTTGAAACAGAACTCTCCTGTCCAGAAGTTGATGGAAAAAAAGAGTTATTATGGACGCTTGAAGTTGAAGGTAAGAATCTCAAGGAGATTTTTTCATATAATTTATCATCCCCTGAAATGCAAAAACTTTGTTCTCTGTTTTACTCTGAAGAGGAATTAAACGAAAAATTAGACCATGGGTTTTTGGGCAGACCTTCTATGGGATCCTCTGTGATAGCTCAAGCTGCTACTGGATCAAAGATCTGGAAGGGGTTTATAAGTGAAATTGAAAAGACTATTTCAAGCGGACAGACAACCAATGTTTTCGTCTTTTCTTCAATCTTTGGAGGTACAGGTGCCTCAGGATTCCCTACTATTGGAAAGATACTCAAGGAACATCAATGGAGGGATACTTCAAAGCTTAAACTGGGGGGATGTCTTTTATTCCCTTATTTTGGATATAAGATAGAGAAAGAAGAGGGGAGAGAAAAGCTTTATGCTGATCCTGATAAATTTCTCATTAAATCAAAGATTGCCCTTGAATATTATAATGATTATATATGGAAAACCACAAACCCACCTTATAATGCTATGTGGTTGATAGGCCATGATAGCATAGATTATGAAGGAAGACCATTTCATACAGGTGGTAGTGCTCAAAAAAACCCGCCAGATTTTGTAGAACTTATTGCAGGGCTCTCCTCAATAAGATTTTTTAAAGAAGATATTTCCGCCATAGAAGGACTTGCAAGGGCGAGAAAAGAGAATGTTTATTGGTCTGATCTATCTAATCAAGAGGATATCAAAAAAAAGATTTTATCATTCATAACATTTGCAAAGGCATTTCTTAATTTTTACTTGCCATTCATAAAAGAAGACAAAACATTTAAGGAAAACCTTAAACTTGCCCCATGGATTATTGATGGCAAGATGAAGAGCCTTTCCGATGTAGAGGAACGAAATAAACAGGGGGATTTTGAAAGTTACCTTAAAAACCAATACCTCCTATGGCTTACAAAGACCTTTTTTGGTAGCGAAGGTCTTAAGGCAAAACTACTTACTATCATAGAAGAAACAAAAGATAACAAGAAAAAAGAGTATTATATTCCTAACGAAATAGAAAAGATTCTTTTCTATGATAAAGATGATACAGAATGTGCAGTAAAAACCCAGATTGACTTTCCTTATAACTACCTATGGGATGCGATGTGCGAAAAGGGGTATAAGAATGAAGAATTAGACAGAATAGATTCTTCCACAGGGAGGTTATTAAATCTTCTATATAAATGCTGTAAAGATTTTTGTGAAAAAAATTATGGTTTAAGGAGGTAAAAATGAATAATGAAATAAATTATAAATGGTTTCTTCCGCCAAGAAAGGGTGTGTCCACAGGAAATGCAAACCAGAAGGGATGGGGAGAGTTAAAATTTCCACTTAGGGACTTAGCTAAAGATATAGATATAGATATAGAGACAAGTAAACAGGCTATTACAGCTGATAAAGATGAAATAGTTGCTGCTATTCCCTCAATCTGGGGAGAGCCTATTAATTTTGGAATCGCCCTTTTTGATGGAAACCATCCACTTCATAGCATCATAAAAGATGAATGGCTTGGCTTGCTTGGATTATTCTGCTTTAATAACATACTTAATCTTAATGTAGAAATTAAAGATGTTGATATCAGCAGTAAAGACTATGACAACGGGATTTTTATAGAAGCTCTTCGTTCACTGATGCCTAATAATAGGTGGGCAAGGATTTATCTAATATCTGTTGACGGTAAGGTCATAGGTGGAACATCCCCTATAACCCTATTCTTTACAAGCCGTAAATATCAATGTCCCCAGATAATTCCTTGGCAGAACAACAATCGTCAGCTTATAAGCCCCCTTGAATATTACAAACAAAGAAATAATAAAGGGTATTCTGATTTGTTTGCATCATGGATAAATGAAGTTAGAAAAGAACTCCGCTTAAATCAGAGCGAAATTTATATGGAGAAAAGTGATTTACACAATCTTATTGGACTATTAAATATACCTTCAAAGGAAAAAGCAATTTCGCTATCACAACAGCCCCTTATAGCTGAAACACCTTATTCTATTGTTAGTAAGGCTATTGAATCTACAGAGGAAATAACAAGTGACATATTGTTAGAGGCAACTAAAGGGGAAAAACCCATACTTGTTCATAGTGAGTTATGGAAAAACGACTATATTGTTTTTGGTGGAAGACATACGAATGCAGTTTCTTTACCAACTGAAAATAAAGGAGACTCTCTTTGTGATGGGGCTATAAAATATCCCTGGATTAATCCCGAAAAGGTATTTTTCACAGAGAAACTTTTAAAGGTAGAAATATCTGAGGAATCAAACAGATGCTTTCTAAAAGAGAATAAGGATACCTATATCTTACCCCTAACCAGTGAAATACTTGACTATTTTAAACCCGAAGATATTCATCATTTTCATGCTAACAGGGGTATAGGAATTTCCATTTTTCCTTCTAGCGAAAAAGATGGTAGCAAGATCATAACCCTTGACCTGCCAATATCATTTGGTAAAAGGATTTCAATTAAAAAATCTTACGGAGGGAATGATATTATTGAAAAATTAGGACATAAAACACCATTACTTGAAATCTGGCCTAATTTTGTAGCTGATACTGATAATAAATGGAATAATTATTGTAACAGTTCAGACCCCCCTATGAAAAGTGTAAAAAAACAGTAAAAAAGTACTCACGTTCCCCGACTCAATTTGGTATACTATCGATGTTATGGAACAA
>JAGUXE010000176.1 GCA_020061995.1 Ignavibacteriales bacterium
CTCAAATCTCTCAATTGCGTGAAGAAGGAATGGAACTGCAAGAAGCGATTCGAAAAGGAAGTCTCAACAGATTACGCCCTGTATTAATGACTGCATCAATAGCAATATTTAGCTTAATGCCGATGTTGTTTGCAAGTGGAGCGGGTTCAGAAATTCAGAAACCACTTGCAACCGTTGTGGTTGGCGGATTGATCACTTCATCACTGTTGACATTGTTAATCATTCCATCTGTTTACAGTTGGTTTGAAAAGAAAAAAGTTGTAACAGAAATGTAAATATTGTTTTCCGGTTTATTAATTATGTAGTAAGCCGGTTTTTATAATCCAATAATTATCAATTTAAAATCTTTTATTAACAATCCTCTGAAAATTGTTGATAATTATTGTTAAGATATTTTTAAAAGAAAAAATGCGAAAACAATTATTTTCGCAAATTAGTGTACGCCCGTAGGGACTCGAACCCCAAACCCTTTGATCCGAAGTCAAATGCTCTATCCTCTTTATAGAACAAATTCACAGTTTTTTTATCAACTGTACAGGTTTTTGTTCAAAGATATTCTCACTTTTTTTATTGAGGAACGTAAACTGAGGTGTTTATGTACCTTTTCAAAAGAGCCGGTGTTTATTACATTGAGTATTTTGATGAACTTGAAAATCGAGTTCGCCGAAAATCTACTCGTAAAACAATTAAGAATGATGCTCTAAAGTTTTTATCTGATTTCAAAGTTAAACTATCAGAAACGCCAAAGCTAAAATTTATAACTCTTGAAAATCTTAGAGATGAATACCTTGCACTATTAAAAATTAAATTCTCTAAAAATCACTTTATCTTAAGTGAATTATCTTTGAGAGTGTTTCTTGAAGCTACAGGAAATATTCCGATAAATGAATTAAGACTTCATCATTTAGAAAATTTCGTATTAAAAAAGTATCAGCAATCTAAATATTCTGCACACTTACATTTTAGAAACTTGAGAGCTATTCTTAACTATGCAGTTGAGAGAAATTACATTTCTGAAAATCCTCTTAGAAAATTTAAGTTTCCACAGATGCCAAGAAACATACCGGAGTTTATTGATGAAACTCAATTAAGGCATATCATCAGCTTTATAGATAATCAAAACCTAAAAGATATGTACTTGCTTTATTATCACACAGGGACACGATTAAATGAGTTAATTCATCTCGAATGGAACGCTGTAGATTTACAAGGCAGATTTATAACGATTCGTAATACTGAAACCTTCTCTACTAAAACCAAGCAAGAGAGAATCATTCCTCTTAATGAAACTGCATTTCAAATATTTCAAAGGCACATTCCGAAGGTTATAAAAATTAATAGTTATGTTTTTACTAAAAATTGTGTTCGGTTAAATGGAAATTATGTCAGTAAATCATTTATGAAAGCTTGTCGTCTTGCCGGATTTCCTAATATACATCTTCACAGTTTAAGACATTCATTTTGCTCCAACTTAATTAAAAATGGAAATGTTTCTATTCGCACAGTCATGGCTCTTGCAGGTCATTCAAACCTTGCTACAACACAAAGGTATCTTGGAATTAAAAATGAATCATTATTTGAAGCAGTAAAATTTCTGGAAGGATGAGCAATGAGAATAATCAAAACACATAATAGCAGAGATAAGCCACGCTTAAAGGAAAAGGCTTCAAGGTAGTTTTTATACTCCCAAAATAAAAGTGTCTTAAAAACGATATATGAAAGAATTTTAACAAACGAATTAAAAAGGAATATGAACATGACAAACTATATAATCACAGAAGAACAAATCGAAGAATTTAAATTAGATGATGTTGAATTCGATGAAAATTTACCAGACATAAATCGGTTATTCTATAAGCATTTGCAACAGTCCAACTTTTCCGAGAGGGTTAAAGATTGCTTTGAACTTGAATTTTCATTAGAGCAGACTCGATGCGAAATTTATTTAAATCTACATCGTTTGGTTAAGGTACTCTTTACCGAATTTGAGAAGAACAATCTATTTGAGAAAACCACTCTATCAGATGAGGCAAGTTTTGTTTATGATGTGGTCTATGAAAACTTTTTCAGTTACTTAAAAATTTATCATTTGACGGAAATAATTTTTGCTCAAGCTCAAGAATTTCTAAATAAACATCAGGTAGTTCAATGAAAGTTTTCATATTAACCTATGCCCCAAGCATGGAACGGCTTTACGGTAATACACTAATCTTTAAAACTTTAAGAGTTGGATTCCCAAATGCAGAAGTCCACATATATGATAATCATTCAGATATGAGTTGCGTTTCTGAAATCCAAAAACTTGCAGAGGAAAATGGATGCACTTTTAATTATCTCAAAGAGCCAATAAATCACCATGACTTTATAGAGTCTCAAATATTAAGTAATGAGGGGACTATTATTTTCCTCGACCCGGACATAATATTCTGGAAAGATTTTGAACGTTTCAAAGTAGAAAAATTAGTTGCAGGTAGTTTCATTCCTACTTTTTTTGATTCTTACACGCAATGTTTAACATTTGCAAGAGTGCACTCTTCATTTCTTTGGATAAATGATGTTGGGAAACTGCGCAACGAAGTCGAACTGATTAAACAACAAAAATTTGAGTTTAACCCTTATAGTCCGAGTATGCTCAGATATAATGGAAGGTGGCTAAGATATGACACGATGGCAATGCTTTATCACGCTATTCCGGATAAATTTTTAGCTTTTAGAGAATATTGGTTAGAACACTATGACCACCTATTTTGTGGTACTCATTTAGAATCAGTTATTGAGAGCATAAAAGAGCCATATAAAAGCCACTGGAATAAGTGGCATTGGTTGGCAGAGATAGGGGACTTAAACCCCCTTAAGGGTATTTGGATGGAGCAAGAAAAGTATTTTGGAAATTTTTAGTTTTAATTTTTCTAATTTGCATATACAATATTAATTTTTAGTCGTTTAAAATATCAAACAGATAGGAGAATTGTATGAAAGCCATTTTCTGTACAATATTTGATTTGATCAATAAATTTGGGTGGGTAATTGTATTAATATTCATACAAATCGGTTGTAAGAATTCAGAAGATTCTTTGACTAATGCCAATCCGGAAAAACCTATCGTAAGATTGATTTCTCCATTACCATCTTCAGAAATACTCGATTCTGTCTTAGTCGAAATCCAAGCCAACGACGATAAGGGTATTACAAAAATAGAATTCTATGTAGACAATAAAGTAGAGAAAGAGTTTGTTATTCCTCCATTTAAATTTTATTGGGATGTACGAAGTTATGAGGATAGTTCGCAGCATTCAGTTTATGTAAAAGCGTATGATGCCGATAATAACTCGACTACTACAGAAATTCTTTACTTTACGGTTAAATCATTATTTTCACCAACGAATATGCGATTTAAAAGTATTTCGGAATCTTCCATTCAAATCGAATGGAATGATAATAGCCGGTGGGAGACAGGTTTTGAATTAGAGATGAGTAATGATTCATTACAGTTCAATAAACTGAAAGACTTATCAAAAAATGTAAATTCATATACTATAACAAATCTTAATTCCACATTGAGATATTTTTATCGAATTAGAGCTATATCTAATACACATTTAAGTAATTACTCAAATATTATCAAAACAGATTGGAATAAGAACAGCCCACAAATAGATACACTTGTTCGCAATTGGATTCATGGAGTTAAGATGATAGCATTCAATCATGAAAGTTCAATATTTGCAATAGCAGATACACTCAAAATTAGTATTTGGCGTTTTGATACTGGTGAATTAATTAGAAATTTTAATAATGAATCCATTAAAACTAATTGTATCGATTTCTCGAATGATAATATTCATCTTGCCAGTGGTAATAGAGACTCGACCGTCATACTTTGGAATTATCATACAGGAGAGGTAATTAATAGATTCGAAGGTCATTCGGGTCAGATTTCTGCTATCAGGTTTTCGCCTGATGGTTCCAAATTAGTAAGCTCAAGCTACCTTAGTCCAATCCCAAGTGGGGCGAGCCTAAACTTATGGGATATACCATCACGAACTCTCCTCAATAAGATTCCGATTACATCACAGATTACTTCTCTTAGTTTTTATAATGGTGGATATTTGAGAGGTGGATTTTCTTCTTCAGTAATA
>JAGUXE010000061.1 GCA_020061995.1 Ignavibacteriales bacterium
CAACAAAAGAAATTGCCGGAATGATCAAGAAGATTCAAAAAGATACTCATGAAGCGGTTAGTTCTATAAAAGAAGGCACACAAGAAGTTGAAAAGGGAAAAAGTTTTGCAAATGAAGCTGGTAATGTGTTAAGAGAAATTATTGAAGGAGCTGAAAAAGTACGCGATACAGCAGTACAAGTTGCTGCCGCAAGCGAAGAACAATCTGCTTCTTCGGAAATGATAAGTAGAAATATTGAAGGGATAAATAATGTTACCAGAGAAACAAGTTTAGGTATTTCGCAAATTGCGCGTGCGTCAGAAAATCTAAATAATCTAACAGTTAACCTACACGCAATGATTAACAGATTTAGGCTTTCAACAAGCTCAGGATATGCAGTTAAAGCAAATGGAAAATTGGTAGAGTCTAAAAATTATTAAAACAACAAAAACTAATTTATAATTTTCTTTAAGCCGGCTACTATTGCCGGCTTTGTTTTTTATACTCGTCTTCAAAAAAAATTGCCAATTCAAAAACAAATCATTAGCTTTATTCAAAAGAAAAATTGGCTAATAGTAGACACTTAATGGAAGATTTTGTACAGGCAAATAAATTAATACTTTTAGGTAAACTTACCGCAAGTTTGGTACACGAAATCCGAAATCCACTTTCGGCAATAAAGCTTAACTTAGATTATATGAATATGGCAAAAGATGATCTTCCAAATGATATTCAAGAAATCGTTGGTGAATCACTTGATGCATTTGATCAAGTAAGTTTTTTAATTGAAGATGTTCTGGATTTCACTCGTAAACCTTCAACAAAAACACATGAAGTTGATATTGAATCTGCAACAGACAGATGTCTTAAAATAATTTCTGTAAGCGCAAGAACCAAAGGCGTAATTATAGAAAAAAACATTCCTTCTGAATTACCAAAGCTCAATGTTAATAAGAACAAAGTAATGCAAGTGTTCTTAAATTTGATTAACAACGCAATTGAAGCATCTGATGAAAAAGGAAAAGTTATTGTTAGGGCTTATGCGGATATTGAACATCATAAAGAAAAAGTGATTTGGCAAGTTCAAGATTTTGGATGCGGGATTAAAGAAGAAGACAAAAGAAGAATAATTGGTGAATATTTTACTACAAAAACTAAAGGAAACGGAATTGGTCTTGGGGTTTGTAAAATGCTTACAGACGAAATGAATTCGGAACTTAGTTTTGATTCCATCTTAGGTAAAGGAACAACATTTACACTTAAGTTTACAATTTAACCAGTACCATTTACAGGGCAATTATGATTCCAAAGTTATTAATTATTGATGATGACGATTTAGTTGCGGCGTCTCTTAAAAAAGTATTAACAAAACTTAACTACAATGTTGAAACTTGTCTTCAAGCAGGTGAAGCTGAAAAAAAAGTTTCGGAATTTCAGCCTGATATTATACTTCTCGATATTTACTTAACAACTCACAACGGAATTGAAGTATTAAAAAGCTTGAAGAAAAAGTATGCTTCTATTCCTGTAATTATGATAACCGGTTATGCCGATGTTAAAATTGCTGTTACTGCAATTAAATCTGGCGCATTTGACTTTTTGTTAAAACCTATTGATTTAGAACAATTAAAATTTGTTCTTGATAAAGCTGTAGAAAATTTGAAATTGAAATCGGAAATAACCAAGCTTCATTCTTTAATGGAAGAAAATGAGTTAACTAAAGAGTTCTTCGGAAAGAGTTCAAAAATACAGAGAATAGTTAATTCTGTAGAAAAACTTGCCAATAGCGGTGATACTACGATGTTGCTTGAAGGAGAAAGTGGCACTGGAAAGGAAGTATTCGCAAAATTTATACACCAGCAAAGTCCAAGAGCAAACGCACCTTTTATAACAATCAACTGTGCTACCATTCCAAAAGATTTAGCCGAAAGCGAATTGTTTGGACATGAAAAAGGAGCATTTACCGGTGCCTCTACAAAAACAAAACTTGGCAGGTTCGAATTAGCTGATGGCGGAACAATATTACTGGATGAAATTGGAGAGCTAAGCCTGGATTTACAAGTAAAATTGCTTCGTGTTTTACAAGAGAGAAAATTTTATCGGCTTGGTGGAGAGAAAGAAGTATCGGTAAATGTACGTGTTCTCGCGGCTACAAATAGAAATCTACAAGAAGAAGTTGAACGAGGCGCATTCCGCGAAGATTTGTATTACAGATTAAATGTAGCAAGAATAATTATTCCGCCGCTTAGAGAAAGAAAAGAAGATATTGTATTTATTGCTTATTCTTTTTTAAATGAATTTTCCCAAAAGTTTAGTAAGAATATTCAAGGTATTGATGCAACTGGTTTAGAGATTTTGAAAGCATACAATTGGAAAGGTAACATACGCGAACTGAGAAATGTGATGGAGCGTGTTATGCTGCTTGCCGATGAAGAAGAATTAACCGATGCACATTTCGCGTTTCTGATGGATAGCAAAGACACAATAGAAACCAATGAGGATAAATTCATTCTGCAATTACCTCCAAAAGGAATTAAAATTGATGTTGTTTTAAAAGCTCTTATTCTGAAAACACTTAAGATTACCAACGGAAATCAAGTTAAAGCTGCAAAGGTATTAGGACTTTCCAGATCTAAATTACGTTATAGAATGGAACAACTTGGAATTGAGGTTACAAAAAATATTAGTTAAATATTTTATCAAAGCAATAGTAACTATTTTAGATTTATCCAAACGAGCTTATTTAAGTTTTACGGCGTTGTCGATATGCAGCGCCCCAACACAAGAATGCTGTTTAATAACAGCTGCTAAATATTATTAAAAGTTTTTAAAATGAATTTCTCTAACAAGTAACTTTAGACGGAATTATAAAGCCAATAATTACACTAATGCCTAATGCGAAAACGGCGTCCTCTTTATTGGTTTGTTATATGCACTTTAAGGTTTTTTTAGTCTTTCAACTTCGTTTTTGATTTCGGCAATAATTTCTTTATTAACAATATCCTTTTTACCATTTATTTTTTTGGAAAAGACATAAAAAA
>JAGUXE010000003.1 GCA_020061995.1 Ignavibacteriales bacterium
TAAATTTTTTTTATTCAAAAACACAATTATTATTTTTGTCTATTTTTTGTCAGCATTACGCAAGTCGCTCTGAGACTTCATCCTTCATAATTCATCCTTCATCCTTACATTACAGAGTTTCAATCCTTGTTTTAATGGAACTCTCTCTGAGACGTCGATACACGGGTTCTTGCTCCACCTGCTGTATCTCCACCTTTCTTAATGGTTGTCATAAATCCAAACAGGTCATCCAAAATGCAACCTGCAATATCACCGCATGTTTCGCCTTTATCATTTGCAACACAATAATCATTAGGTGTAATCAATCTTCTAATTGCCTCTTTCCAGTAGTACCTCATTGCCTGACCGCTGACATAAGGATAGTCAATGCCATGAAGCTTATATTTTTTTACATCCACCAGATTGCTTCCGCCAATGCCAGAGTTGAGGTTTGTTAAATCTGTCCTTGCCATCCATACGGCATTAATTGCCTTCATCGTTTATCCCTCCTTATTGATTCTTAGAATATTTGATAGCTCCTAAATAATAAGTTGTATAGACCAAAACAATATCTTTTATCTCATCATGATTATCTTTATATTTGTTGATTACATCCATCAGCTCAGCAAGAGGTTTTGTATAAACTGATTCTTCTTCCTTTTTCCCGATACTTATTGCCCGTAGTGCTATATTCTTTATCTGTTTTTCAAAATCTTCTACAGTTCTGGTTCTATCTAATTGATAAATCTCTGAGATATAACTATTCCCAACATGTCCTATAACCTGCCCACTTTTTTTCATGATTTCTAACTCTTGTTCCTCAAATTTCATTTTTCACACCTCCATAAATTTATTAGCCTATCAAAAATATCTTTTGACTCTTTTGGAAAAGCAATTCCACAGTTTTGCCTCATTTGAAAGGCTTTTGAAAACGTATGGAAATCATCTAAAAGAAGCCCTTGTGATATGAAGAATTTATTCTCCCCAGTAAGCGAATTACGGATATCCCATGAGACGCCCTCTTTAATTGGCGAAGCAAAAGTCTTATCAACAAAACCTGAATAAGGCTCCTTTATCTCACTAAAAATATGCTCAAGTGACTCAATGTTAGGAATCGTTATCTCATTAAGGTATGTATAGCTTGTCTGATATGTTGCTTCAGTTCCCTTTATTTTTAGAACTATCCAATCCCTACATAGAATATTTTCAAGTCTTTTGATCTGTCTAATATTCCTAACCATATTCTCGAATAAAAGCAGAAGCAATGGGTATTCATCGAGAGGATAATCATTCGTTAATGTAAGGACATTAGAATATGGTTTTAAATTCAAGTTGCTTCGGATAAGATTTTTAACATCATGAAGGTGTCCCAATTGCTCAATTTTTGGAAACAAATAATAATGTGCAAAATTTTTATGGTTAGATAGAAAGGGAATATCGTCAAGCCATTCAATACAGCCAAGAATTGCACACATTGGGCAACAATTATAGTTTGCCTGTATCTTTCTCACCCCACATTGTGAAGACAAACTACCCGGAGATACAGGATAAATAATCTGGGAAACCTGTGAAATACCGAGATTGTCTTCATATTTTTTTGAGCAAACATCGCGTATCTCTGAACTTGAGTCTTCAGAAGTCTTCAAGAGTACTTTTAAAATTTCAGCTTTGTCTTTTTTAGATCTTCCTAAAAAATTAACATACTTTCCTCTGTGCATCGTCGGTAAATATGCCCTATTCTTAATCTCTGTCTGCCCACTTTTATTAGTTGTTTGATATTTAAGCTTATGTGAAATTAATCGCTCTATCTCCTCAACTAAGACTTTGATTTTGTTATCGTTTAATTCTTCAAATCTTATTCCATCACTCCATTCAACCTTCACACCAGCAACAGATTCTAAAAGATGCCCCAAAAACTCAATCGCACTATCAAACCACCAGTCATAATATTGAGGAAAATGCAATTTTTTCACAAAAACTCCATCAAGATTGTTAATAATTTCGCACTGATTTTATAAACCATCCTTTACAAATCTATATATATACAATTCTGTACTTTTGTAAATCTTTTTTACAGGAATAGTCCAAGTATAATCCTACCCTTATCTGCCTAACAAACCGAGGGCCTATTTTCATATAGATACTATTCATCCCCCTATACCTCTCAAATTCAGAACACAGAAGTCAGACATCAGATGACAGACATTCGGAACCAGAGCACATAAAACAGAACACTGATTATCAAAATCTGACAGTTTCGGTAGAATCTCAATCAAATTACTCCTCTTTGTCCCTTAAAAACCCTATTCTTTTCCTCGTCTTCCTGGGTGGCTCCATTAGTTGTTTTATTGCATCAAAAACAACTTTAAACTGAGCGTCGTATTTCTTTTCCATCTCCTCAATTTTGAGTCTTAATTCTTTGTGGGTAGCAAGCATCTCCCTGATTTTTGTAAATGTTCTCATTATCTGAATATTGACCTGTATGGCTCTTTTACTATTAAGAACGCTGGAAAGCATAGCCACACCATTCTCTGAGAACGCATACGGTAAATAGCGCTGACCACCCCAACTTGAGGTGCCAAAATGGAACTTCAAGTTATCAAACTCTTCTTTTGTAAGTTGGAACATGAAATCATCAGGGAAGCGCTCAATATTTCTTTTAACTGCACGGTTAAGCATTTTGGTCTCAACATCATAAAGCAAAGCCAAATCCTTATCCAGCATAACCTTCTGACCACGAATAAAAAGGATTTTCCTTTCGATTACTTCCACGGGGACTGTGGTTTCCATTACCTCTCCAATTTATGTCTTAATATTCATTATTTCGCATGTGTCTGAAGATTTTGCAACTGGCAAAGGTTATCCTGATAGCATATACAAAATAACCTACTAAAATTAGTAGGGGACATTCTTTTATCCTTTATTGCGCAGACGACACGTTTAAAGACATAGCCGAAGCCGCCTCTGAATGTCGAGCCTTTATAGGCAGGAAGAATAACAGGCTCTTTGGCAGTTATATTGAAATTAAACTGCTGGTATTCGATGGAATGTGATGGAGGTTTCTTCATAAAAATCCCCCTCTTCCCCTTCACTCCAGACAATATGAGTTTGGGTGTTCACCGAGTTAAAGAGTTCAGGAGTTTTGATATTCATAACAACGCTATCAGTACTCTAAAGCCTAAGTCCATCATGCCGGA
>JAGUXE010000225.1 GCA_020061995.1 Ignavibacteriales bacterium
ATACTAAATGCATTACGTTTTCAATTGGGAGATGATGTTTTTCAAAATGTAATTCGAGAATATGTTAAACGTTATCAATATAAAAATGCAGATACAGAAAATTTCAGATTGGTAGCTGAAAATGTAAGTATGAAGAAATTAGGAAAGTTTTTTGATCAATGGGTTTATAGCGGTGGATATCCAATCTTCAAAATTTCATCCCTTTATGAACCTTCAAAAAGAAAGTATTATATAACAGTTGAACAAACTCAAACGATAAATAATGTTGTCCCTCTATTCGAAACACCAATATTAATAGAGTACATTTCTGCGAGAGAAAAATTTAGTAAAACGATTTTTATCACAAAAAAAATAGAGACATTTGAATTCGATGCTCCAGCTTATCCAAATTATTTCAGATTCAATAAGAACATTAACATTCCCTGCAAGATAGAATTCAATCGAAGTTTTGAGGAGATAAGTTATCAGTTATTAAATGATGACGATATTTATGGAAGAATTGAGACTGCTCAATTAATTTCTTCATTCAGTAAAAAAGCAGTTCTCCCCCTTTTTGAAGCAATCAAAACAGACCGCTTTTATGGCGTTAGAATTGCAGCTCTTGAAGCATTGCAAAATATAGGGGGTGAGTATGTTTTTGACCCGATTTATTATGCTTCATCAGATAGAGACGGCAGAGTTAGAGAAGCTGCCGTTAAAGCTCTTGCAATTTTTCCAGCCGAAAGGGTAAATAAATTATTAAAATCAATTTATGAAAAAGATAAAAATGATTACGTGAGAGCCGCTGCATTAGTCTCATTGGCAAAAATTAAGGATGCGGGGGCATATTTCTATTTGCAACGTGCATTAAATGTAATTTCTCACCAACACATAATTAGAAAAGCCTCATTTGAAGGATTCACAATTCTCGCTGATGCACGTGCATTACCTTTAGCTAAAGAATACATTAATTACAAACACAATTTAGGCGGAATGTATTTTCATGAAAGTGAGATATTGAATTTCGCAACCGTCATGGCACAGTCAAATAGAAAAGAAGTAATCGAAATTGTTTCCGCCGGCTTGAATAATCCCTTTTTTAGAGTAAGAAACCAGGCGGCATCATTATTAATAAAGATCAATGGAGTGGAAGCTCTTCCTTTACTAAAAAATATTTACGAAAAGGAAAGACGTTCATTCGTAAAAGAACAACTTAAAAGAAGTATACAATCACTGACGGAAGTCAATGAATAAAATCGCAAAATATTTTGAAATAAATTTAGATTTTTACGGAGTTAACAATGAAATATCTCATTACAATTATGATTTTAATATCTTTTCACGTAAATGCACAACAGGCAAATGATTACTTCCCTTCTGATACGGGATATGTATGGTATTTCAAAACTATCGCATTGGATACTTTAAATAATGAAGTTGATTCACTTTCATTTTTTCAAGTTGATTCATTTGCAACTGTAGCTTCATATCAGGATAAAACAGCGAATATAATTCTCTCTAAAACCGGAACTGAAAATAGTTTGCAGTTTCAACCTTATCTTGATTCCTCATATATAAATCTTGATGGCTCAACAGGAAACGTTTTTTTCAATATTCCGAATCTTGATTCATTAACATCCGGTTTTGATTCTCTTTTTGGGGACATCTCTTCATTTTATAATCTGTTAAAATCATTTGAAGGATGGTACTCTATCTATAAATTTCAATCAACTGTAAATTTGGAATATCAAATATTTAAATATGATACCACAATTACAATCGATACTCTTGTTCTTCCACTCCGTTTCGAGTTACGGGGTAAAAGACTGACAGACAAAACTCTTCAAACTCAAATAGGTCTTTTTGATTGCAAAACATTTTTACAAACTTTCAGAGTCTCCTATTTAGTTGCGTTGCCTCCGCCTCTACCTGCATTGACAATTCCATTGATTACTTTTAGAGATTCCATCTGGATTGCTCCACATAAGTGGATTGTTCAATCAATTATCCCATCAACAGTTTTAGATTTAACATATTTACAACTTGGTTCTTTTTCTATTCCCGGTTCAAAAACTGTAATAATTCCCGAGGTGATTGCTTCCGTTAAGAACGATGAGCAAAAAGTCGATTATTTCGATTTAGCTCAGAATTATCCAAATCCGTTTAATCCTATTACTAAATTCAGTTTCTCGATTCCGGAACTCTCTTCACCTATTTCAAATGTGACTTTGAGGATATACGATATTCTTGGTAATGAAATCGTGACTTTACTTAATGAACCTAAAACAATCGGTAACTATGAAATAACTTTCGATGCAAATCAGTATGGATTATCGAGCGGAGTTTACTTCTATAAATTGCAATCCGGTAATTTCTTAGCTGTTAAAAAATTTGTTTTGATGAAGTAGGAATCTAGATAAATAAATATGGAACAAAATGCACTTCTAAGAATTAATACAATTATAAATCAAATTGGAGAAACTGGTTTTAAAGGCACCCCTCCAAAAAAAGGAAACTATTGTTTTTTTTCTGATATTAGAATTAATGGTGATACATATAAAATTCTTGTTTATTTCGGAAAGAAAGGTTTAAAAACAGTTCTCCAGGGAGATGCTAAATCTGATACATATAACAAAATATCTGAGATTATATTCGGGAAAACTCTATTTGAAAACCATGCAGAAAAAGTAATAGAACCCGATGAATATATAGGAACAGATGAATCAGGTAAGGGGGATTATTTCGGCCCTTTGGTTATTGCGGGAGCTTTTATAAATACATCAATAAAAGCTAAACTTCCATTAAAGGAGATTAAAGATAGTAAACTGTTAACCGATGAGATGATTTTGAAACTTGCTCCCCGTCTACGTAAAATTCTTGATGATAAATTCGATGTGGTTATGATTACTCCGCAAAAATATAATCAACTATATCAAAGTTTTAATAATCTTAATAAACTTTTAGCCTGGGGACATTCAACAGTAATTGAGAATGTTCTTAATAAGCGGAATACAAAAACTGTGATTAGTGATAAATTCGCAGATGATCGTCTTATCCTCAATGCTTTAAAAGAAAAAGGTAAACTAGTTGAGTTAATTCAAACTACCAAAGCAGAACGATTTCTGGGTGTTGCAATTGCGTCAATAATAGCGCGTGAAAAGTTTTTACATTGGTTCATAAATGTTAAAAAGAAATTAAATATCACTCTTCCAAAGGGAGCTTCTTCAATTGTTAATAAAACGGCAAAAGAATTGGCAACTAAGCATGGGAAAGAATATCTTGAAAATCTTGTAAAACTTCATTTCAAGATTACCAAAGAAATATGAAAATATTTTCATTGAAAAAAATATTTGTTGCAAAATAGAGGAAATACTACTATATTTGATACTCAAATTTGATTTTTGAAATATTTAACCTTTTGGGGTCGTAGTTCAGTTTGGTTAGAACGCCTGCCTGTCACGCAGGAGGTCGCGAGTTCGAGTCTCGTCGGCCCCGCAAACTCTTCAAAATGGAGAGTTTTTATATATCCAGAACTTCATATTAATTTATACATCAGTTTCATTGACGTAATCATCTTTATCTCATCGGAACCCCTACATTAGTATTCTGGATCAATAATTTAATATATCATAATATACAAGGAACAACATGAACATTTTTGTAGGAAATCTTGCCAAAGATGTAACTGATGACGATCTTCAAAATTTATTCAACGAATACGGAAGCGTTAAAAGCGTGAAAGTTATCAGAGATTTATTCTCAGGTGAATCAAAAGGATTCGGCTTTATTGAAATGCCGGGTTTAAGCGAAGCTCAAAAAGCTATTAATGCACTCAATACAGTTGATGTTAAGGGTAAAAAAATTACCGTTAACGAAGCTCGTCCAAAAACTGATAAAAGACCAGGTGGCGGTAGTGGCGGCGGAAGAGGCCAAGGACGCGGTAACACCGGTGGTTCAAGTAGCGGCGGCGGAAGACGTTGGTAATCTGAAGTTATCAGAATTTTCAAAAATGACACCCCTTAAAAGGTGTCATTTTTTTTTGTCCCTACTTTCGAATTTACTTCCGACCAATCAACTTGGTGCCACCCCTAATCATATCGATTTAATAATTACTTTATATGAATTGAAAGAATTGAATTAATAATTTTATTATATTTCAGTACAGTATAATAAATTTTAGGAGGAGCGTTATGGTGTTTCCCGGTTCTTCAATCTTACGAGATACAGTAACAATGATTTTAGCCGGAGGACAAGGCGAGAGGCTTTTTCCTTTAACTGCACAAAGAAGTAAACCGGCTGTCCCCTTCGGCGGAAAATATCGCATTATCGACTACACATTATCTAATTGTTTAAATTCAGGTTTAAGACGTATTTATGTCTTAGTTCAGTACAAATCGGATTCACTAAATCAACATATTTTTGAGGCTTGGAGTATATTTAACCCCGAATTAGCAGAGTTCATCTTTTCCGTTCCACCACAACGCAAAATGAATAATGATTGGTATTTAGGAACTGCAAATGCAATTTATCAAAACCTTAATCTAATCTCGACTGAAAGAAAATGTCAATGGGTATTATTGTTAAGTGGTGACCATATTTATAAGATGGATTACTTGAAAATGCTGCAATATCACAATGATGTGAAAGCAGATTTAACAATGGCTTGCATTGATGTCCCGGTTGATGAAGCGAACCGTTTCGGAATTGTAAGTTGTGATGATAATCTTAGAGTAAAGGATTTTATTGAAAAACCTGATAATCCACCTGAAATACCGGGAAGTCCCGGGTTTTCTTTTGTAAATATGGCAATTTATGTTTTCAATGCAAATGTATTGAGAGATGTTTTACTTGAGATGCAGAGTAAAAAAATTCCAAATCACGATTTTGGTAATGATGTTATTCCTTATATGGTTAAGCAAGACATGAATGTAAGGGCTTATCAGTTTTATGATGAAAACAAGAAAAACAAACCATACTGGAAAGACATTGGAACAATTGACAGTTATTATGAAGCAAGCATGGATCTAATAAGTATAAATCCGGAATTCAATATGTACGATTTAAGCTGGCCTATCAGAACTTATCAACACCAGTTCCCCCCTGCAAAAACAGTCTCTCATGAAGGTGAAAGAATTGGACGAACTCTTAATTCTCTGATATGTGATGGGACAATCGTTTCAGGTGGATTGGTTGAACGGTCAATAATTGGTGCCAATGTAAGAGTGAACAGTTACTCTTATATAACTGATTCAATTGTTTCGAACAATTGTAATATTGGAAGAAAAGCAAGAATTCGCCGAGCAATAATTGATAAGAATGTGAATGTGCCTGAAGGTTATGAAATTGGTTTTGATCCAACTGAGGATAAAAAGAAATTCACAGTCACTGAATCCGGTATAGTAGTAATACCTAAAAATTGTATTTTAAAATAATCTTGATATTATTTTTTATCTATTAGGAAGCCCCTTTTTATCGGGGCTTCTTTTTTAGATAGAGGTTTTTATGAATGAAGTATTAAAATCAAAGTTGGAAAACTTACCTGATAAACCGGGGGTTTACCAATTTTTAAATGAGAATAACAAAGTGCTTTATATCGGTAAAGCCAAGAACTTAAAAAATAGAGTTCGTTCATATTTTCATTCCTCGGGCTTATCAAACCGTATAGCCATAATGGTAGGAAAAGTTATTGATCTTCAACTTATCATAACTGAAAAT
>JAGUXE010000338.1 GCA_020061995.1 Ignavibacteriales bacterium
CTTAGTTGAGCCAAGGTTAAAGGTTGCCTTGACTAAATAGGGAAGGGATTGAACATAAGGGCAGAGATAGCAGTCTGAAAAGTAAGGGTTCTCCTGTTTTAGGTTGATAATGGAGGGCAGGAATAGATAGTCAACACCTCCTTCTAACTTCCGACTTACGACTTCCTCTGTGCCTCTGTGACTCTGTACCTCTGTACCTTCTCCCTCCTGACTCCTGATTCCTGACTCCTGACTCCTATCCTTTGTTCCTTTGTTCCTTTGTGCCTCTATGCCTTCTTCCTTCTCTCTATCCTCCATTAAATGGTAACTGTCCCTATTATTACAGCGACTGGTTAGGTTTGCATTCTTCAAAACCCCAACCATTCACGCAAAGAGCTTTCTAATCTTTTGGAATCAGAAGTGGATATTCCCCCCACCTTTTTGATGATTAAGCTCTTGTTTACAGTATAAATTCCACGCTTAACTGCTGTTTCCACATTAAGCCCTGCTTTATCCCAATCTACCAGGACAAATTCACCAGGCAAAAGGGATATTATTCTGCTGGTCAGGGGTACAACAAAAACATCTTCGGAAACATGAGAAGTGCTGATGACAATCGCAGGTCTAACCTTCGAGCTTGATACATCTGAAAAGGGATAACGGACTATGATTACATCATTTTTTGAGTAATTGTGCATATACATCATCCTCTGCATTATTCCAAATTGTATCCAAAGAAACCTGACTTGTCCCTTGCCAGAACAGGTGTTCATTATTGTCAGTCAACAAAGTTACTAAAACCTTTGTCCCTTCAGGAATATTCACCTTTTCCAAAAGCTCAATTTTTTCTTTTCGAGCAACTGCCCATAATGTGTTTAACATTTTAATCTTCTCCTGTCCTGCTTATATTGATGATTTTGAACCTAACAATAAAGCTCAGTTGCGGCGTACTCGCCCTCAACTCAAGCGCCTGGTTAGGGTTTTAATAGGTAACTGTCCCATTTCATTTCATTTCCTATTTCATTGCTTTATAAATGATTTGGCAATTTTTATTAGTTGTTCAGCATATTGAAATATGTCATCAACTGAATTTATTTGATACTTGGTTTCATTTTTATTTTCATCGAGAAATGCAATTTGCTTTATTGAACCTGACAAATATAATCTGCAAACAGTATTTCTAACCGAATCGTCAATCAAGATGCTAAAGAACTTTTGAAAATCACGATAATAAACACGACTGCTTTCAATTTTTTGTCGAAGAATCGATTTTATAATGTAATAGCTTTCTATTTCTTCTGTGGTCGTTTCGACCGCGCTATCCTTTGATTGATCTTCAGTTATTTTAGGTCCTGTTTCTTCTTCCTTATCTAATGCGGTTTTTAGTCGTTCTGTAATTAAATCGCTTAAAAACTGTTGGCATGAAATCTTTACAATTTCGGAAAATTGAGTTATTACTTTTTCTGTTGCCTTGCCGCTGTAAACACTATATATGAAAAATTTTATAAAATTTTTTGACGGCTGTTTAAACTCATTGCCGAGAATAACTTTTATCTCATTAGAATATTTTAGAGTACTTGCCGTATTAATTATATTGTCAAGGTCAAAATAAGATTTGTGAAACTTTTTAAGTTCTTCTATCTGGATGTCTTTAATTTCAAGAATATTTATATCGAGAAATGGTTTTTCATCCATTTTGTTTAATTCTTCCAAATCGGTATAAAATCTGTAAATTATACCATTTGTAAGAATGGCAAATTTTGTTTTTGTTGCATTAAAGTATCTTAGAAGTTGAGTGCTCTGAATATCTAAATTCTCCTTCCAGTGTTTACATTCAATTAAAATGATAGGGATGCCATTCCTTAAAATTGCATAATCTACCTTTTCACCTTTTTTAGAACCAATATCAGCTACAAATTCAGGTACAACTTCTTGCGGATTGAAAATATCATATCCGAGTGCATTGATAAAAGGCATAATAAAAGCATTTTTTGTAGCTTCTTCGGTTTGTGTTGAATCTTTAAACTTACTGATTTTATCAGCAATCTGTTTTAATTGGTCTTTTAAGTCCATTTTTAACCTCCAGTCTTTAATTACTAACGCCAAGCAAAATGTCGCCTAACCTAGTATTATACTGCCTATTGGCAGTTTTATACTGCTGTAACATAAATTGCAATGTCTAATTATTACACAAACAAAATATTTTGTCAAGACAGATTTTAATATTAAAATTGAAAAATACTGAAACTGAACTTTCGTGAATTTATTAGCCACTGATGGACCGAGGATACTTAAAATAGTTATCAAAAGAAAATCCGTGTCCATCTGTTGTAAAAAGAATTTAATTTTTTATAATCTACTTGAGCAAACAAGTGATGTGCGTAAAAAGCATCACTCAATTCAGACAGAAAATGTATAGAGTCTATTTTTGCCTCTCCTTGAACTCCTTTGCCTGATGAGCGAATGTTTCTAATCGTATGGTAGTGTTTGCCTGGGATAGACCATCATAGGCTATGGTGAGATTGGGAATATTGCCATAATCTTCTGAGACCTTCTTTAAGATTATTGTGGCAATGGTGCCTGGCATGC
>JAGUXE010000365.1 GCA_020061995.1 Ignavibacteriales bacterium
AAAAAAAAAATATATATATTGGGGATTCAATTGGGACAATCCGCTCGAGCGATGTTGAGGAAAATATTGTTAGACTCAAAGGGGAGCTCAATGTTGCAATAGCAGAACTTGAAGCAAATAAAACCGGGGAAAAACTTCCACTAATAACAGAAGCAAAAAACAGGTTAGAATTTGCTGTTGCTAAGCTTGGGCAAAAGAAAAACACTTTTCAGCGTAATGAACAATTGTACAAAAAAGGTTTTCTTACCGAAGAAAGTTACGAGACTGATCTTTGGGAGATCAAGCAACTTGAAATCGAAATTTCTATTTACCAATCTCAGCTTGATGCGATAACAAGTGGATTGAAACCGGAAACTTTGAAACTCCTCGAATCTAAAATATCAGCCTTAACGTCAGAACTCGAATTACTAAACAAAAGATCTAAAAGTTTTATTGTTATTTCCCCAATAAGCGGAATATTAAATCCTTCATTTTCACCGGATACGATTTTGTCAATCGTTCATATCGAGAAAGTTGTTTTTAATATCCCATTAAAAACCAACTATAGAAATGCGATTAATGAGGGTGATTCGATTTCTATTCAACTAGAAAACTATGACTCAACATTTAAAGCCAAAATCCTTTCTATCTCAAAAGAAGTTAAGATAGTGAATAGTGAACAAGTAATTATTGCGACAATATTGATAAATAACGTCAAGAGACAATTGCTTCCCGGTATGATAGCACAAGGGACCATCAAATTTGGGACAATTCCAATTTGGGACTATTTAATTAAATACGTACTTTATTAAATGATACTAAGTAGATTAGAATTTAAGTATTTAGTACCGTTAAATTTGCTATCAAATATTCGTACAGAGGTTTCGAACTATATGTGCTATGATCCCTACGCAGAAATACGTCAGACCAAAGATTACACGGTGCGTAGTGTCTATCTTGATACATCTGATTTAATGTGCTATCATGAAAAATATGAAGGCTACAAAAAACGGAATAAGTACAGAATTAGAGTCTATAATGAAAAACAGGATGAGAGCATTGCTTTTTTAGAAATTAAAAGGAAAAATGAAAACTTTATTTCTAAAGACCGAGCAAAATTATTATTTAATAATTTAGAAAATGTACTTTCTTCTAAAAATATCGGAGAATATCTACTTACTCAAAATAATGGGAATGACAACTATCTTAACACAAGCAAATTTCTCTTTCACTATTATTCGAAACAGTTAGTTCCGTCAAGTTTAGTGGTTTATGAACGAGAAGCCTTCATTGGAAAATTTGGATTGGAGTTACGAGTAACATTTGATAAAAATTTAAGGGGCTCTATTTATCCAAATTACAAAGATTTTTATGAAGAGAGTAAAAATCGTCATGCTTTTCCCAGAAGTTTTATTCTCGAAATTAAGTTTCATCAAACTCTTCCTGCATGGATTCCGCAGTTAATTAATAAACACAGATTGCAGAGAATTTCCATTTCGAAATACACAAATATTATAGATACAAACAAAGGACAATTGCCAAGAACTAAACAATTGGATCTTTTAAGGAATTAATTATGTTAGAAAATCTCCAATCAATAAATGTTTTTGCTCCCACAATTTCTGAAATTGTTATAAATATAATGGTCAGCTTGATGTGCAGTTTTTTTATTACGTTTATTTATAGAGTTAGTTATAAAGGCCCAGGTTACTCCGATAGTTTTGTGAATTCAATAATTTTTCTTTCATTAATCACAACATTGGTTATTATGGTTATTGGAAATAATTTGGCACGTGCATTCGGTTTAGTAGGGGCAATGTCAATTATTCGTTTTAGAACGGCAATTAAAGAAACACTCGATATTGTTTATATCTTTTTCGGTTTAGCTATTGGAATGGCTGCAGGAGTCGGATATCACCGTTTAGCAATTGTAGGGGCACTCTTTATCGGATCAATTTTATTCATTTTTTCAAAAACAAATTTATTTACTCTTCGTAGAGAACAATACTTACTACAGTTTTCCTTCTTTTTAGATGAGTCAAAGTCAAAAGAGTTTAATTCTGTGCTTGATAATTTCTGTAGTAGATATGATATAATTAATATCAAGTCAACCGAGAATTCGAACTTGGCTGATTATGCATATTATGTTTCATTTAAAAGAAAAAGTAATGCAAACAGATTTATAGAAGAATTAAGAAATGTCAATGGTGTAAAAAACATTAATCTCTTCTTCGATGAAGAAAAAATCTAAAGAAATCATGAAATCTAATTTTTCACTATTTTTTAGTTTTTTATGGATAATTTCACTTACAGCATCCGGATGCGGTGGAGATTCCACAGACAAAAACAGTGAATTACGCTTATTAAAAAAAATAAAACTACCTTTCGGTGAACCATCAGGAATTACTTACGATGAAGCCAATAATGTTTTTTGGATTGTCAGTGGTAGAGAACAAAAAGTGTACATGATTGATACGATTGGTACAATCTTAAAAAAATTAATATACATCGGGGACGACTTGGAGGGAATCGTTCTGGATGTCTCTAAAAAAACACTCTGGATTATAGAAGAAAAAAGAAGAGAACTTCTGCAAATTGATTTGGAAGGAAATGTATTACGCAAAGAATCTTACAATTTGTCAGGTAAAAAAAATAGTGGGTTGGAAGGTGTAGCTCAAAATAAAGAAGGAAGATTATTTCTGCTAAGAGAGAAAAACCCGGGTGAATTTATTGAATTGGATTCCAACTTGAAGATAAAAGAGAGATTTGAAATTACATTCGCAAAAGATTTTTCAGATATGGTATTTTCCAATAATAATAACTTATATATACTAAGCGATCAAAGCGAAATTCTGTATAAATGGAGTAAGGAAAATGGAGTGATTCAAAGATTCGAATTACCGATGGAAAAATTTGAGGGGATAGCCGTAAATGCTGAAGGAAATAGATTCTTCATAGTTAATGATAATACAGATGAATTATGGATATTCTCACTGGAGTGAAAACTAAAATAGAATTTAATCTGGTAACAAATATAAAGTACCGGAAGCCGGACTAGTCTCATTAGATGATTATAATATTTTGGGAGAAGAGGTTACAACTTTAGTAAATGAAATAAAAAGATTGGGAAGTTACACAGTTGATTTTAACGCAGGAAAACTTGCGAGTGGAGTTTATTTTTATGAAATATCTTCAAACCACATAAGGACAACTATGAAATTTTTATTGATGAAGTAATACTGAAAGCCGTGTAATGTTTAAATTAAAAATGATTTTCTTATTTATAGTTGTTCACACTTTATTTTTATATCCACAACTAAGCAAAAATCTTTCGGATGAATTTTATCATTCATGGCTTATTTCTGAATATTATGATGAAATTAAAAATGGTAAAATGCCAACTGAAATAAATTTTGATAGACCAATTTTACAATTCCATTTTTTTGAAGGAAAGGATTCAATCTTTTGTTTTTCAATATGTGATGGGATGGAAAGAGATTTTGAGATAAAATCATCAGATACTGTAATCATTTATCAACAATTCAATAAAAGTAAGATTGAATTTGTTATTTCACTATTCAAAGAAAACGATGAGTCAAAATTATTAGTTGATGACGGGAATAAAAAATTTGTTTTTATTGGACTTGATAAAAAATATACCAATAACTTTACAGTATCACATTTTATTAATGAAGAATTAATTCAAGGTGAATATATCTCATCAACCGATTCGACTGTACAAGTTACTTTTACTGCTGATGGAAAAGTAACAGGTTTGAAGAATCTCGCGAGATACCGCATCCCACTGCAAAAAATTGATATACCAAAAGATTTTCCTGTAATAATATTTTATGATGATAACATGAAAAAATTGAAAGTCTTCAATATCAAGAAAACAGGAGATGTAATTCAGTTGTTCAATATCTTTGAAGAGGTGAATGATAGTTCAAGATATGGGGAAGCGAAAATATTGGACAAGTTTGTAGAGTTGAAGAAAAGGAAGTGATTTGATTTTTCTTTATTCTTGATTGATATAGTTTTCATTATAGAGAGGTTGTCAATTTTACCGACAACCTCTCTAAATTTTAAGATATAAGTTTAGTCCCTATGGATAAAATAACGGTCCATCAGGTCCGGTTGGGATACCGAGCCACATCCAAAGCACCAATAACAAAGTCCAAAAGATTGTGAAGAATACAGTATAAGGAATCATTGTGGAAATGATTGTTCCGATTCCATATTTCTCGTCATACTTTTGTGCAAATGCTACAATTAATGCAAAGTAACTCATCATGGGTGTTATGAGATTTGTAACTGAATCACCAATTCTAAAAGCTGCTTGAGTTAATGCCGGATGATAACCAAGTAACATAAACATCGGAATAAAAACAGGTGCCATAATTGCCCATTTTGCCGAAGCACTTCCCATGAACATATTTATAAATGCTGCTAATAGAACAAACATTACTAAAAGTGGAATTCCGGTTAAACCAACATTTCTTAAAAATTCTGCTCCTTGAATCGCCAAAATTAAACCTAAATTACTATATCTGAAAAAGTAAACAAATTGTGCTGCAAAGAATACGAGTACAATATAAGTCGACATAGTTCCCATCGATTTGATGATATGCTTCATCATATCTTTGTCATTCTTAATCGTTTTTACGATTAATCCGTAAACCAATCCGGGGACTAAAAAGAAAAGTAAAATACCTGTTATAATTCCATCAAAAAATGGAGAGCGCAAAACATCACCGTTTTCAGGATTCCTAAAAATTCCATTTTCCGGAATTACTGTAAATGCTAATAATGCAATAATTGCCAATAATGTTAAGCCGGCCCATTTAAGTCCTTTACCTTCTTCCGCTGAAAGTTTTTCAACCGGAATTTTTTCGGCAGTTCCTGTGTATGATTTTAATCTCGGTTCAACAATTTTTTCAGTTACCCAAGTTCCTAATATCACTATTAAGAAAGCTGAAGCAACCATAAAGTATAAATTGACAGCTGCATTTATTGTTATTGTTGGCTCAATAATTTGTGCTGCTGATTGTGATAACCCAGCAAGAATCGGATCTACAGAACCGATTAAGAAATTAGCTCCGAACCCTCCGCTAACACCGCAGAATGCAGCTGCAAGTCCTGCCATCGGGTGACGACCTAGTGAGTGAAAAATAATTGCACCAAGCGGAATCAGAATTACATACCCTGCTTCAGAAGCTAAGTGAGAAATTATACCTGCGAGAACGATAGTTCCGGTAATAAGTTTTGGAGGTGCATTTAATACAAGAGATCTAATCATTGCTGTGAACAATCCAGTCCCTTCAGCAACTCCGATACCAATCATGACTGCAAGAACGTATCCGAGAGGTGGGAAATTAACAAAGTTGTGGGTGATGTTAGTATATATCCATCTGATTCCGTCACCGCTTAATAAACTTTTAACAGAGATAACTGAATTATCAGCCGGATGTATTGCAGTCCAACTCATGAAGTCACCAAGCCATGAAAAGAAAACTACAATCAGAGCCAATATTCCGAAAAGGGTAGCGGGGTGCGGAAGTTTATTTCCTACTATTTCAATATAATCAAGAGATTTATTAAAGATTCGTGATGCAAGATTTGGAGAACTCACATAAACTCCTTTCTAACTTTTAAAAATAAAGTTAAAAATAATCAATGAAGGGAGAAGAAAAAAAAGAAATCGTTAATTAAGTCAATTTATTTCTGACGACGAATAAAGCAAAAAAAAACCTTGAGGTAGAATCCCTCAAGGTTTTATAATCAATCAGTAAAATATTATGCGTTTGTATTTTTAGGAGCAAGATATTTATTGTAAAATAATAAACCAATTATTGTGAGAACTCCGATTAAACTAAATATCAACCAAAGTGTACTTGGTTGTTTTAGATTATCGACAAAATGGACATAAAGATTGGCGCCTAGTATTCCACCAATTCCACTTCCGAGAACCCCGTATAAAAACGAGTAACCGAGATAAAGGGCTTTTTTATCTTCCGGAGCTATAAGTCCAACATAACTTATGAATTTTGGATGGGCAGTCATTTCACCAATTGAGAAAATCATTATTCCGATCATAAATACCCAAATATCTGCAGAGATAGCAAGTATTGCCATTCCCACAGTTCCCATTGTAATACCGGTAATCATTGTGGGCAGAGCTTTTTTATTCTTCACAATATTGGAAACCACAATTTGCAGAAGGATAATCGTTCCTGCATTAATTACGGTAACATGTTCAACATCAAATTTCCAATTCATGTTTATTCCGACAAGAGCAAGAGTTCCGTTTACAAAATTATTCAAAGAAGTTGCATCGACATATTCTTGAACATACCATAAAACCGAATCAAACATCTGGAAATATAAAATCCAGAAACCAGAATAAATGACAATTAAGGAGATAAATCTTATATCTGTTAGAACAAGAACCATCCCTTTTAGAACTTCAAAAATATTTTTTGTGCTTTCTGGTTTTTTGGGTTCCTTGTATATAAAGAGTGTAGGTATTAACATAGAAGCTGTTCCGATAGCGGAAGCAACCATTACATATTCCCAACCGAATGCATTTTTAATATATGGAACAAGAATAAGTGGGAATAAAAATGCTCCCAAATTTATTGACCAATAGAAAATCCCAAAACCAAGTGTACTATTTTTCTCATTCGTTTCGCGTGCAATTGTTCCTGAAATCATCGGTTTGAATGCACCTGCACCAACTGCCATAATAATTAAACTTGCGAATACCATTGCGTATTCCGTAGTCTGGCTTACAAGGAAATAACCTAATCCCAAAAAGATAAAAGCAAATGTTAAAGTTTTTCTATAACCGAATCTATCTCCGATTGCTCCTGATAGAATTGGAAGGATGTAAAGAAGAGGTTGGATTGTGCTTTTTATTAAACCGACACTCTCTTTTGAATAACTTAATTGATCAGTCATATAAACCGAAAGAATGCTCATCATTCCATAATATGAGCCTCTTTCAAAAAACTCCATCAGAATTACAATCCAGTAATTCTTTGAAAAAGATTTAAATACTGATTGTTTTTCGCTCCCCGTATCTCCCATATTTTTCCTTTAGTTAAGTGAATAAAAATTAAGTTTTGAAAATTAGTGAAATATGGTTTGACTACCAATAAAATAGAACACATCAAAAATTCAGTGTGGAACAAAGAGAATAAGACTAAACTCTTTGTAAATTAAATCGATAATGAATTGGGATGTAACATTTTTATCGGAGAAGTTATGATTTCAGTTAGTATTACAACTACACAAGAGAAATTAGTCATTAGACTTAAACACAAAATCGAATATGTAGTTGAAAAAAAAATGCAAGGTTTACTCTATTTCAAAAGAAATAGTGGTTATGTGTTTGCACAGCTTTTTGCATCTGTGGCTGTTCTCCTTGTAAAGGAAATTTTGGGTAAGAAGATATAGTTCTAAATTTTGGAGGATATAATTTAAAGGTTAAACCCATATAACGGATTTATCAAGACAGAATAGCATGTAAATTAGTTTACCATTTGATCAAGAAAATTGTGTAACTCCGCTACCGATTCAAAAAGATAATCACTCCCCAAACCAAGCACCTCATCTTTTGCATAACTATCCCAGACTACAGAAGCAACTTTCACTCCTGCTCCCCTTGATGCTATAATATCTGCAGGTGCATCGCCAATCATTAGCACTTCATCCGGTGAAAAATTAAATTTTTCAAGAAAGACATTAATTCCTTCCGGGGAGGGTTTGTGATCTTTTATATCGCTTCCGGTTACAATCATATCAAAAAGATGAACTATTTTTAGTTTTTCTAAAGTAATTAAAGCTGCACTTCGTCCTTTTCCGGTATAGATAGAAAGTTTTACATTTTTAGATTTTAGCAGAATTAATAATTCTCTAATCCCGGGATACAAATCAGCTGAATCAAGAAGATTATCTGAATAATATGAATAATAATCATCCTTAACTTCTTGATGATTCTCGTTAAACCAGCCCTCAATAATTTGATCTTCAGTTGGACCGAACAGTCCAATAATTTCTTTTGGAGTCATTGTTTTGTTCATATACTTTTGGGTAATATGATTGAAGGAGGCAAATATTAATTCGTTTGTTGAAGTCAGAGTCCCATCGATGTCGAAAATAATCCCCTTAAATTTTTTCATTATTTATAGTAGAATCTGTTAGTGTTAATATTATGATTTATTGTAAAGAGAATAGAATTAATCTGCCATCCATATTTGAAGCAAGGAATGTATTTTCATTAATTTTCATTGTACTTAAAGTTCGTGCTGTCCCCATGAATAACAGTCGCTTACTTTCAAATTTATTATTCAACAAATAAATTATTCCATTTTTCCCATTAAAGATGACATTTCCTTTTGATTCGAGTATTTCATTTGGAGTTGTGTCAAGACCATATTTTAAATTGATTTCTTTAATTCTTCTTCCATCTTTTGGATTAACCACATAAAATTTATCACTCATACTTTTTACGTAAAGCTGATTATAACTACTGTTAATGCCAATCGATTCCCATGCGGCGAAATCATTTTTACGCCAGACAGTTTTACCGAGCAAAAGATCAACAGCAGAAACAAATTTGTCAGGTGTTGGGATATAAAGATATTTTCCATCTGTCACAGGAACAGATGCTGCCGGTGAATAATAAAAATTCGTGTTTTCACTCCAACGCCAATTTAACATTCCTGTTTTCAGATCGATGCAATACATATACCCATCCCAGCTACCGAAGACCACTCTATCCGAAATAATTAACGGTCGGGTTTCAATCATTCCGCTTGCGTTTGAGTTCTCCCAGATCAAATCAAGTGTACTTAATTCGTAACAGTATAGTTTACCTTCGGATGTCCCAAAGAGAATTCCATAATATTTTTCACCCCCTATTGGAATTAATCCGGTTGTAATTTGGGAAGTAATTGGTTCGGTAATTCCAATTATTTGGACAACTTTCCCATCACTAGCATTAATTGTGAGCAGATCACCTTCAATAGTCCCCGCAATAATGAGATCATCCTCAGCCGCGAGTCTGCTTACGATGGTCCCGTTTACATGATACTTCCAGATTTGATTTCCTTTAACATCATAACAAACTATGTCACCATTTTGAGTTGCACTATAAATCTTATTCTTATAAACAATTGGAGCATGAACCATCGTTGAAGTTAGCTCTTTTTTCCAAAGGACTTTAACACCATAGTTGGCAGTTTGAGTTGAATCAATAAATGGAATTCTTAATTCAATCTCTTTAAAGATTGCTCCCCACTTTTTCTGCCTATACTCTTTATTCATTTCATAAAAGATTATAGAATCACTTCTGCTTTCAACTATAGTGTAACCCCAAGATTTCTTATCGGTTAAAGTTGAACGACTCATCACAGCAGGAATACCGCTATAATTGAATAGTTTATTTCCGTGATCGTGTCCATGAAATATTGCTTTTATATTTTTCTTCCTAAGTCTGTTCGTAACTTCGAAACAATTATCAATATCATAAGAAAGTGGATGATGGATAAAGAAATAGATTTCCTGGGATGAATGTGTTGCAGCTAATACAGAATCGAGCCATTTTAGTTGTTCTGGAGATACATGTCCGCCTCCGCCCCTTAAAATAATTCCACTATTAATTCCAATGAATTTAATTGAATTGAATTCGAAAGCGAAGGATTCGCTCCCCCATAATTTTGGAAAATGTGTTCCTCCACTTTCGGTCCACTTTGTATCATGGTTCCCGGGTATTATGTGATAAGGTATTTTTAAGTTATCTAGAATTTCTTTTGCTCTGATTAGCTCATTGTTTCTTCCTTTTTCAGTAATATCACCTGAAGCGATAACAAACTTAATTACCTCTCGATTATTTATATCATTCACAACTGCAGTCAGATCTGCTTCGCCCGTTGGTGCCCCGATGTGGAGATCAGTTAACCAGCCAAAGCTAAATTGCTGTTGAGCAGTAGAAAGAGTCGTTAGTAGAAGAAAAAGTAATATTATTCTTGTAAATCTTTTCATAAGTCATTTTTTTGATAGAAAATTACGAAAAATAAATGGGTGAATCAGTACTAAAAACAATATCAGGAGGTATAAACGTTAAATTTTTTGAATTTACGAGTCCATGTTTGTAGGAACTGAATTGTATTACATCGCTGCACGTGTTAAATTTACTATTCAATTTAAAAGGAACGAATGAAAAACCTAAGGAATTTTTGCATTATTGCTCATATTGATCATGGTAAATCAACTATTGCAGATTGTTTGTTAGAATATACCGGAACTGTTTCAAAACGGGAAGCGAAGGCGCAAGTTTTGGATGATATGGATTTGGAGCGTGAACGTGGAATTACGATTAAATCCCATGCAATTCAAATGAAATATAAAGCAAATGACGGAAATGATTATATACTGAACTTGATCGATACTCCCGGACATGTCGATTTTTCATATGAAGTATCGCGTTCTTTGGCAGCATGTGAGGGAGCTATTCTAATTGTTGATGCAGCACAAGGTGTTGAAGCTCAGACAATAAGTAATCTTTATTTAGCAATAGAAGCCGGACTTGAAATAATTCCGGTACTAAATAAAATAGATTTACCAAGTGCAGAAGTTGATCGCATCAAAGGGCAAGTTATTGATCTTCTGGGTTGTGAAGATTCTGCTATCTTATTAGCAAGTGCAAAATCTAAAATTGGTATAGAAGAAATACTTGAAAATATTGTGAAACGAGTCCCCCCACCCGTAGGGGATGAACAAAGTCCATTGCAAGCATTGATTTTCGATTCAGTATTTGATCCTTATCGAGGGGCAGTAGCTTATGTGAGGATTAAAAACGGCGTCTTAAAAGAAAAATCGAAGTTGAGATTCTTCGCTCACGACATTCAGTACGAAGCTGAAGAAGTCGGAATACTCGGACTTAAGAAAGTTCGTACCGGGGAAATTTCTGCAGGTAATGTTGGTTATGTAATTGCCGGTATTAAAGATGTTCACGATACAAAAGTTGGTGATACCATTACACTTGCTAAAGGTGGCGCAACAGAGGCTCTTCCGGGGTATAAGGATATTAAACCGATGGTTTATAGTGGATTATATCCTACTAATACTGAAGAGTTTGAAGACTTGCGCGATGCACTTGAGAAATTTAGATTGAATGATTCAGCGTTAGTTTATGAACCTGAAACTTCGGTTGCATTAGGTTTTGGATTTAGATGCGGTTTCCTTGGACTGCTTCATATGGAAATAGTTCAGGAAAGATTATACCGAGAGTTTAATCAATCAATTATAACAACTTTACCAAACGTTGAGTATTACGTCTATAAAAAAAACGGTGTTAAAATTGTAGTAGACAACCCTGCACAAATGCCACATGTTGGTGATATTGAATATGTTGAAGAGCCGTATGTCAAATCGCAAATTGTTACACCAAGCGAGTATGTTGGAAACATAATGAAACTCGCTATGGATAAGCGCGGGACTTATAAAAACACAACCTATATTGATCCAACACGTGCGGACATTGAATTTGAATTTCCATTAGCCGAAATAATTTTTGATTTCTACGATAAATTAAAATCAACCACACGAGGTTATGCTTCTTTTGATTATGAATTTATCGGATACAAAGAATCTGAACTGGTTAAACTTGATATTTTATTGAACAGCGAACCTGTTGACGCACTTTCAATGATTGTTCATAGAACTAAATCTTATGATTGGGGAAGAAAAGTTTGTGAAAAACTAAAAGAATTAATTCCTCGTCAGCTTTTTGAAATCTCGATTCAAGCAGCAATTGGTACAAAGGTAATTTCAAAATCAACTGTTAAAGCAATGCGCAAAAATGTTCTTGCAAAATGTTACGGTGGTGATATCTCCCGTAAACGTAAACTTCTTGAAAAACAGAAAGAAGGGAAGAAGCGAATGAAGCAAGTCGGTAATGTTGAAATCCCTCAAGAAGCTTTCCTCGCAGTATTGCAGATTGAAGACTAATCGGAGTTAATCAATTGGATAGTTCTGAGAATGAAACTAAAAAACAGAATAGTTTTTTTACACCGAAAGTCAGATATAAGTTAAAAGAATATACGTTTGTAATCTTTATTGCTGTTGCAGCCGCAATATTTCTAAAAACTTTTTTTGTGGAAGCTTTTAAAATTCCTACTGCTTCTATGAGTGAAACTTTATTGATTGGTGATTTTATTGTTGTAAACAAACTTTTATATGGAACTAAAACAACAGGGAAATTTCCGTTGTTAGATTTCACAGTCCCTATTATTGAAATCCCGGGGATCAGAAAACCGTTAAGAAATGAAATTGTTGTTTTCAAATATCCCGGTAACAAAGACGAACTCTTCCCTTCAGATGATGTGAATTATATAAAACGATTAATCGGACTTCCCGGAGATACTATAAAAATTATCAGAAAAAATGTTTATATAAACAATGAACCGATAGTTGAATCCGGTAAAGTAATTATTAAAAACAATCGTGAAGGATCTCTAATCTTTGATTCCGATAAAATATTCCCTTTAGGGAAAAATTGGAATGAAGATAATTACGGACCCATTGTAGTGCCAAAAAATGGTCTTTCGATTGAACTTGATCTATATAACATTAATGAATGGAAAAACATTATTGACCGTGAACATAGCGAGAATGTAATAACTGTTAAAAACGGAAAAATTCATTTAAGAGAAAAAATAATCACACATTACACGTTTAAGAAAAACTATTATTTTATGCTTGGAGATAATAGAGATGACAGTCTTGACAGCCGATATTGGGGATTTGTTCCTCAAGAATTGATAATTGGAAGAGCCGAATTCATCTATTGGTCTGTTGATTATGATTCTGATAAATTTTTCCCCTCAATTCGTTGGAGCAGATTATTAACTCTTCTCAACTAAAATAATAAATATTTAGAAACGAAATTATTATGAAATTTCTTATTATTCTTTTTCTAGGTGTTAGTGCCTTCGTTTATCCACAGGATAAATATTTAATCTATTTTAAAGATAAAGGGATTAGTAAGAATACTCTCCTTTCAAAATCACCTTTTTATTACACTCAAGCTTTGAATAGTCTTTCACAAAAAAGTATTGAAAGAAGAGAACGTTCTTCTCTTTCTGAAGATTTGGTTACTTATGAAGATATACCAGTTTCTAAAGAATACGTCGAGTTAATTGAAAATGCAGGAGGACGAATTCATCATAAATTAAAATGGTTTAATGCGGTAAGCGTTTTTATTAATGAAGATGAAATTAATTCAGTGAAAAATTTTCCTTTTGTGGATAAGGTTGAACGAGTTAAAAAATATGTCAGAAAAGTCGGATTTAATTTGACTGACGTAAATAATCCGAACCTAAATAAATCATCTTTTACTAATACGATTGACTACGGTCTCTCCTTTACTCAACTTGATTTATCGGATATTCCTGCAATTCATGCTCGGGGGATTAACGGACGCAATGTCCTTATCGGTTTACTTGATACCGGATTCGATTGGCAGCAGCATGAGGCTCTTTCAAATTCCAGAGTTATAGCAGAATATGATTTTGTTTTTAACGATAACATTACACGAAATGAAGCTAATGATGCAAGTTCACAACACGATCATGGAACTTATGTTTTTTCGATTGTCGGAGGATATTCACCTGGTAAATTAATTGGTGCTGCTTATGATGCTAGTTATGTTCTTGCAAAAACAGAATATGTCCCAACAGAAACTCACGCTGAAGAAGATAATTATGCAAGAGCACTTGAATGGATGGATAGTATTGGTGTTGACATTACGAGCAGTTCACTTGGGTATAATGAATTTGATTCCGGTGAAACTTCATATACATATTCTAATATGAACGGTAAAACGACAATTGTTACTAAAGCTGCGGAACTTGCATTTGATAGAGGAATCATAGTTATTACTTCAGCAGGAAATGAAGGAAATGATGCTTGGAGATATATTACAGCTCCGGCTGATGGGTTTAACACAATTGCTGTTGGAGCTGTAAATTCACAAAATCAATTGGCAGCTTTCAGTTCAAGAGGACCAACATTTGATAATCGAATAAAACCGGAAATTGTTACTCAAGGGGTTTCGGTATATGGTTCAAGAGCTTCCTCAATTAATAATTATGGTTATGCTAATGGAACGTCTTCTGCTGCACCAATTGCAGCGGGCATTAGTGCACTGCTTCTTTCTAGTTATCCTATTAAACTTGAGAATGAGCAAGTTAGAAATATTTTGTTAGAAACAGCCGATCAATCAAATTCACCAGACAACAACAAAGGTTACGGACTTTCATCAGCATTGAGGGCATTAACCTTTCCGGTCATAACATATTCCAATATTTCCGGAGTTTTAATGAAGAGATTTCAAAAGACAAATATTATTCATTCCTCAGTAGAAGTCTTTGCAAAGAAATCCGGACAAGATTTGTACACAAAATTAAATACTCAGATTAATTCAGAATTGTTTTCATCAGAATTATATGGATATCAAGCCGGAGAAGTTGTCTCTTTTTATTTTACTTACAAAGACAGTAATGGAGTTGATTATAGAGAGCCTTCAACAAATAAAGATTATAACTTTATTTACGGTTCAAAAAAAATATCTGCAAGTGTTTCTTTTATTCCTGAAAATCTTACTTTGGAACAGAATTATCCAAATCCGTTTAACAAATACACGTCGATTGTCTTTTATTCTCCTTCAGTTGAAAATGTTGAGATAACAGTTTTAAATGTTATTGGTGAAAAAATAAAAACAGTTTTCAACGGACAATGTATAATCGGGAAAAATGAATTAGTTTGGAATGGTAAAAATGATAAGGGTGTTGAAACTGCAAGCGGGGTTTATTATTACGTGCTTCGTGTAAATAATGATTTTTATGCAAAAAAAATGGTGATTGTGAGGTAACAATGGGAGAAATTATTTATGAAAACCAGTTATCATATCTTTCAAGTTTAAGAAATGAAAACGATAGCTTGATTTTAGAGATGGAAGCCTTTGCAAAGGAAGCAAGAATTCCGATTCTTGATTGGCTTTCTGCTGAGTTGTTAGTGACTCTGATTGTGTCGCAAAAACCAAAACGTGTTCTTGAAATCGGAACGGCAATAGGTTATTCAACAATTAAAATTGCACAAAACCTTTCTAAACGCGGAACAATTCATACAATTGAAAAAAGTCGAGATAACATCTTATTAGCTAATGAGAATTTCCAAAAATCAGGTTTAATTGAAAAGATACGTCTTTATGAAGGGGATGCACTCTCTGTAATGCCTCAATTAAATAAAAAATACGATTTTATTTTTCTTGATGCGGATAAAGAAGATTATGAAAATCTTCTTGATTATTCTATAATGCTTTTAAATAAAAGGGGAATATTGTTTGTCGATAATCTTTTATGGCATGGGCACACAGCAGCACAACGTGTACCGCCGTCTCATAAGAAATCAACCGAACAAATAAGGAAATTCAATAAGAAATTCATGCAGCATCCGAAACTAAAATCAACTATACTCTCTGTTGGCGACGGTATAGGATTGGGTGTAAGAGTTTAAGGAAAATTTGAATGAGCAATCAAGATATTTTTAAAATAGATAATATCGGGAAGCTGCTTAAAGAGATTGATTCTTTTAGTGGCGAAAGATTAAAGAATCGAATTGAGATTCAAGAACTTTTGGAAATTACAGCAACTAATGATAAATATCCGGTTTTTGAAGAACTTATCTTTAATGCAAAATATGTTCAAGGTTTAATGCGTGTAATTAAGAATGCGGTAGATAATCCCGAGATAAAAAATCTTGAACAGATCAAGGAAGATTTATCCAAAAACATTGAAAAAGTTTATAGTTTAATGAGGGAATTAATCTCTTCATTGGATAGTGAACTGATTCAAAAATACGAGAGAAATTTTCTTGAAATGTCGGGGGAGTCTTTTGTCAGGTTAAATAATTTGATGATTGATCTTGAATGGACGAAAATGTATTTCAATAGTATAAAAAGAAAAGTTTAACTATTCTTTTTCAAGATAGATTACAGTTTTATCAAATAAGATTTCATTTTTGCCTTTGGTGACCGTTTGAATCTCACTATTAATCTTCTCATACTCATTACATGGAATATATGCATCTATAAAAAAGTTATTATCATAATCGCTTTGTATGATTTTGCAGTTAGATAATAGTCTAAAGATTGTTTTTACGAAAGATACTTCTATATATATTCTTATTTTATAATAGGGGAATTTGGTCAGTACCTTTGCATTTTCAATTGTCTCAAATGCTGATTTATAATAGGCTTTTCCGAGTGGACCAACGCCAAGTTTAGTACCACCATAATAACGAATACTGACCAGAAGAGTGTCAGTTATGCCGAAGTGGTCGATTGCGTTTAGAATTCTAATCCCCGCAGTTCCATTAGGTTCACCATCGTCTGAATATTTTTCTCTATCATCGTTAAGACGATATGCATAGCAAATATGCGTGGCATCATAAAATTCTTTTCGTAGTTTTTCCAATAAAAGATGAAAATCGGAATCGTTTGTTATCGGATATGCATGACCAATAAACAAAGATCCTTTTTCTTTGAATTTAGTCTCTGTGAAACCAAAAATAGTTTTAATATGTTCTTTCAAGCAAAGGTCCTAAAACATTTAGCATTAAAAAATTTGATTTTCAAATAAAGCATGACTAAAATAACAGTTTAAAATTTCAGAAATAAGAAAAGTTTGGAACAAGATAAAATCGTAATAAAAGGGGCACGTCAACATAATCTTAAAAATATTGATGTTGAAATTCCCCGCAATTCATTTACCGTGATTACGGGTCTATCCGGTTCCGGCAAATCATCATTAGCATTTGATACGATCTATGCAGAGGGTCAACGTCGATATATCGAATGCTTGTCAGCTTATGCAAGGCAATTTCTCGATATGCTTGAAAAACCTGATGTTGATTTAATTGAAGGATTAAGTCCGGCAATATCTATTGAACAAAAAGTTACTTCAGGAAATCCTCGCTCAACAGTCGGAACAGTGACTGAAATTTATGATTATCTTCGGTTGCTTTATGCTCGCATCGGGATTCCGCACTGTTATAATTGTGGTAAACCTGTTCACAAACAATCGACATCACAAATTATAGATACAATAAGAGTAGATCATAATAGCAAAAGAATTATTATTCTAGCTCCCGTTGTTCGTGGAAGAAAAGGGCATTATCGTGAATTATTTGAGGAGATTATGTCCGATGGTTTTCTTAGGGTTAGAGTAGATGGGCAGATTGTTGAACTTACTAAAAGCTACCAAGTTGATCGTTATAAGCTTCATAATATCGAAATTGTAATTGACAGAT
>JAGUXE010000156.1 GCA_020061995.1 Ignavibacteriales bacterium
CGCAGATTGAATTGGCAGCTCAAAATCTGACAAATTCCTTAAAACCGGGGGGTAAAATGATTGTCACTGTTGATGCACATAATAAAAATTTCTTAAAAAAAATATTTCAGAAAATTCCGGGTGATATTCTTCACCCGCATCAATTAGATGAAAAAGATTATATCTCCGTTTTTGAAAAAAGTGGTTTGAGTTTTGTCTCCTCATCATTTCTCAAGCGTGATTTTATCTTTGGTCATCTTCTTTTAATGTTCGAAAAGAGAAATACTTGATTAAAAAAGAGCCTTAAAGAAATGCCCTAACTCTTTGTAGTATATATTTTTTCCTTTCATTAATTTAGTTAGAATGATTAACTTTCTTTTCTGAATTTTGTAATGTAGCATATTATCTCTACATTACGGCTTATTCACTTACAAAGGTAATTCGGTTATTATTTGAAGGATATGAAAGAGCTTTGACAAAAGCAAAAATAGCAGATGATCACCAATCCCAAAACTTATTGAAAGAGTCAGGGGAAATTCCTCGACATATAGCAATAATAATGGATGGCAACGGAAGGTGGGCGCATGGTAAAGGTTTACCGCGTTATGCAGGGCACAAAGTTGGCGTTGATTCCGTTCGTGATATTGTTGAGGCGAGTGCGCAACTTGGTGTGAAGTATTTGACTCTTTATACTTTTTCAACTGAAAATTGGAAAAGACCTAAAGAGGAAGTTTCAACTCTTATGAGACTTCTTTTAAAAACTCTCAAAAAAGAGTTAAATGAACTCAACAAGAACAACGTGCGTCTAACTACAATTGGCGATACAGCCTCTCTCCCGGCAGAAGTTCAGGCCGAGTTCAATGATGCAGTTGAAAAAACTAAAAATAACACCGGTTTAATATTAGTTCTTGCTTTAAGCTATAGCGGAAGATGGGAAATTCTGCAAGCTGTAAAAAATATTGCCATGAAAGTTAAAGAGAATAAACTTCAGTTAGACGAAATCACTTCTGAATTATTCGATAAACATTTAACAACTGGTGAACTTCCCGACCCCGATTTATTAATAAGAACCGGAAACGAATTCCGTGTAAGCAATTTTCTTTTATGGCAGATTGCTTATACCGAATTATATATATCAAGCGTTTATTGGCCTGAGTTTAGACGAAAAAATCTTTACGAAGCAATAAAGGATTTTCAAAAACGAGAAAGAAGATTTGGTAAAGTTAGTGAACAACTTCATAAGAATGAAAAAGGCTCCAAGAATGTCTTATCCCGCTCAAAATAAATTAATTAATTTTTGCTTAATTGTTTTTTTACTTTTCTTCCTTACCGATTTTACTTCTGCACAAGGAGTAAAAAATTCTTATAAAATTTTAGGAATTTCAGTCGAAGGAAATCGTTCCGCAGATGCACGTACCGTGATTGTCAATAGCGGATTGAAGATTGATGATGAAATTCAAGTACCCGGGGATCAAACTATAAACGCTATACGTCAACTCTGGTCACTTAATATTTTTTCTGATGTCCAGATTGTTATTGATAAACAAATCGGCGATGGTGTATTTCTTCTTATTAAAGTTGAAGAATATAACAGAGTCGAGAAAACAATTTTCCGTGGAAATGATGACGTGAGTACTTCTGATCTCGAAAAGAAAGTAAACTTAATTCGTGGACAAATATTGAAGCCTCAAGAAGTTCAACGGATGAAGGTTACAATTCAAAAGCTGTACGATGAAGAAGGATTATTGAATGCGGAAATCTCTCCGAAATATTTTATCTTTTATAAAGCCGATACTTCCAAAAACGATGTAACCGTTACTTGGCGTAATAAAAGTGATTTCGCCGAAGAATATTCGGATGAATATTCTCTTACAGAAAAAGCAAATACTAATCTTATAGAAAAAATAAAAGATAGAATCCTGCTCGTTTTTGATATTAAAGAAAATGATCAGGTAAAAGTTAGAGAAATAAAATTTGTTGGGAACAAAGCCTTTGATGATGATGACTTGAAGGGGGAATTTAAAGAAACAAGTGAAGCGGTTTGGTGGAAATTCTGGAACAGTGCAAAATTTGACAGAGTTAAATTTGATGAAGATAAAAAACTAATCCAAAAATTTTATCAAAAAAGCGGTTACCGCGATGCAGAGGTAATTAAAGACTCAATCGTATATCTTAATGATAAAAAAGATATGCATGTCTACCTTTATATTCATGAGGGTCCGCAGTATAAAGTTCGAAACATTACCTGGGAAGGGAATACAATTTATACAAGTGAATATCTGACTGAACGTCTCGGTTTTGTTAAAGGTGAAATTTTCGATTATGATAAATTCAATCAAAACCTGAGACAAAACGAGAGACAGAATGATATTTCTTCATTATATCTTGATAATGGCTATTTAACCTTTCGCCTTAACCCAATCGAAACAAAAGTTGGCGAAGATTCACTTGATATACTAATTCAGTTGGTTGAGAAAAATCAATTTAGAGTCGGTAAAGTTGATATTGGCGGTAATGACAAAACGAAAGACAAAGTTATTCGTCGTGAACTTTATACCGTTCCTGGAGATTATTTCAACCGAGCATACATGATTAGAAGTTTACAGCAGTTGGCAAATCTTCAATACTTTAACGTAGAAAAACTATATGTAGAAGGGGTTGATTATCAACTCGAAAACGATAGCACAGTTAGTGTTGCTTTTAAAGTAGAAGAACGCTCAAGCGATTATTTGAATGCTTCAGTTGGTTATAGCGGAAGTTTCGGTTTTAGTGGCGCAGTTGGAGTTACGTTAACTAACTTTTCAATTGCCGAACCATTTTCTCTTGGCGGTGGACAAATTTTAAGCTTCAACTGGCAGTTCGGAGTCGGTAATATTTATAGAACATTTTCTCTTGGATTTACCGAACCCTGGTTGTATGACACACCAACATTAATCGGTTTTGATTTCTTCGATACACGCCAACAATATATTTACGATTTAAGACAATCAGGCGGTTCAGTTAAGTTAGGCAGAAGATTAAAATGGCCTGATGATTATTTTTACGTTCAGGGGATGTTCCGTTATCAGAATAATAATGTTATTAACGGTGCGAGCTTTTATCGGGAAGGCAAAACTCAACAGTTTACTTTAGGGGCAACGATCTCAAGACGAAATGTTGATAATCCCATTTTCCCCTCTGCCGGATCATCATTAATTTTAGATGGTGAAATCTCGGGCGGTCCATTTTTACCCGGCGATGTTGATTACTATAAAATTTCATTCAAAGCCGAGTGGTATAAACGAATATTCAACAGCAGCAAACTTGCACTATATACCGTTGCTGATATCGGTTATTTAGAAGAAATTAAGTATGGAACCCCAATTCAGCCATTTGAATATTTCTACATGGGAGGTAATGGACTAATAATAGCGACTACACCATTACGTGGTTATGATGATAGAAGCGTTGGTCCTTTAAATGTGAACGGTGATGTTATCGGTGGAAGAGTCTCGGCACGTTATACCGCCGAATTACGTTTTGCAGTAACCCTTGACCCAATGCCTTTATATCTTCTTGCTTTTGCTGAAGCCGGAAACGTTTTTGAAAATTTAAATAGTGCCTCTGCATTTAATTTAAGAAGATCTGCCGGAGTTGGTGCAAGAATTATGATTAATCCAATCGGCTTAATCGGCTTTGATCTTGGTTATGGTTTTGATAGAAAAGCTGTTGATGGAAAAGATCCCTCTTGGGTTTTCCACTTTCAGTTTGGTAAAGGTTTTTAAATAATTAGTTCAATTAAAAAATAATAAGGAAATAATAGTGAAAAAACTTTCAGTTATACTCGCTTTTATGCTGTTGGGCGGCTCTTTGGTATTTGCTCAGTCAACTCAAAAAACAGGTTATGTAGATTCAGAAGTTATTCTTAAACAAGTTCCTGAAGCAATTAAAGCTCAAGGCGAATTAGATGCATTAATCGGAAGATGGAACGCCCAAGTAGATAGCATGAGTCAATCTTTACAACAAGAATATGGCGATTATCAAAAGCAGGCAGCTAATATGCCTGAAGCTAAAAGAAAAGAAACCGAACAAAAACTTGTTCTTCAGCAGCAAACTATTGAAGAATTTCGTCGTTCGAAATTTGCACAAGGAACAGGAGAAATTTATGGCAAACAGGAACAACTCTTAAAACCGGTTAAAGAAAAAATCTTTGCGGCAATTGAATCAGTAGCTAAAGATGAAGGAATGTCCTTTATATTTGATAAGAGCGGTGATATTCTTCTACTTTATGCTGATGCTTCATACGACATAACCTTTAAAGTTCTTGATAAACTTAAAAGAGGAAAATAATTTTTTTTGACTTTCTGATTAATCGCCTTGCCGTTAAATTTCGGTAAGGTGATTTTTCATTTGCAATATTTATTACAAAAATAGTATATACTTGAGGTTTATATGAAACCGGTAAAATATTTATTACTCTTTACTCTTCTACTCTTTTCATCTTTTTCTATAGCTCAATCCAAAATTGGTTATGTTGATTCAGATGCAATAATGGAACAGCTAACCGAGGCACAAGATGCTAGACAACAACTCGATGCTTTCATTCAAGAATGGCAATCTGAACTTAAAAGGCTGGAGAATGAATGGAAATCAAAATATGATGATTATGAAAAAAGAAAATTGATTATGTCCGATCAAAACCGCTCTGAGCTTGAAAGTGAATTGATAAAACTTGAACAGGGAATCGGTGATTTCCGCGAAAAGAAATTCGGGACAAACGGTGAACTTTTTCTGAAACAGGATGAACTTATGAAACCTGTTCAGAATAAAGTATTTACAGTTATTAAAGAAGTTGCAATAAGTGAAGAGCTTGATTTTGTGCTTGATAGAAGCGGCGGAGTTCTTCTTCTTTATGCAAAAGAGAAGTATGATATAACAGGCTTAGTTTTAGAAAAACTTAAAAAAGTGCAATGAGAATAACAATTCAAGAAATTGCCGATTTAACCGGCGCGGTAATTTCCGGAGATACCTCTGTTGGAATAAATCAAGTTGCGAAAATTGACGAAGCAAAATTGGGGGATATAACATTCCTCTACCTTTCTAATTATGAAAAATTTTTTTCGACTACTAAAGCTTCTGCAATATTTGTAAAGCCGGGCTTTAATAAAACTCGCGATGATATTGTTTATCTAGAAGTTAAAGACCCCAATAAAGCTTTTTTATCTGTAATCCTCAAATATTTTACATATGAACACCCTCTTTCCGGCATTGATAATAGTGCTTCCATCGATCTATCTGTAAAGATGGGAACCAATTGCGCAATTGGTAAAAATGTGGTTGTTTCTGCCGGTTGTGTTATTGGTGACAACACAAAAATATTTCACAATACTGTTTTAATGGAGAATGTTGAAATTGGTGAGGATTCTTTAATTTATCCCAATGTAAGCGTAAGAGAAAACTGTAAAATTGGTAATCGTGTAATCATTCACTCAGGATCGGTGATTGGTTCCGATGGATTCGGTTTTTCACCCAATGAAAAAGGTGAATACACTAAAATCCCTCAAATAGGAAATGTAGTTATTGAAGATGACGTTGAACTTGGTTCAAATGTTTCTATTGACCGCGCTGCTATAGGCTCAACAGTTATTAAAAAAGGAGTGAAGATAGACAACCTTGTGCAAATTGCCCATAATGTTGTTATCGGTGAAAATACTGTATTATCAGGACAGGTCGGAATTGCAGGAAGCACACATATCGGAAAAAATTGTATCCTTGCAGGGCAAGTCGGTATTTCGGGTCATATAGAAATTGCAGATAAAACAATAGTTGCAGCTCAAAGCGGAATATCAAAAACGATAACTAAACCGGGAATGTATTTCGGTTATCCCGCAAAAGAACATCGCGAAGCACTTAGAATTGAAGGGCATATCCGCAATCTCGATAATTACGCTAAACAAATAAAAGATTTTGAAAAGCGAATTAAAGAGTTAGAGGAAAAGTTGGAGAAGAAATAATCCTCTTATTTTCTCTTAAACCGATTCGCAATATTAATTGGTAATTGAATATCTTTTAAATAATCTGTTTCTTTATACAAAACCTGCTCTAAGTATAACCCCGAAGGCGGAGCGGTAAAAACAGCCGGTTCATTTGTGTGATTAGCTAAGAATAACAATAAATCTTTATCGCTTAACTTTTCTCTTCCAATTTCAACTAATACACCAACCATTCTTCTAACCATTTTCCACAAGAAGTGCGAGCCTTTAATTCTTATTAATATCAAATCATCTTTTTCGGTTACGGAGACTTCATCAATTACAACAAGCGTTGATTTATCTTCCATATCTTTATCGGCAAAAGAGATATAATCTTGTTTCCCTTCGAATAGTTTAGCTGCTGTTTTCATTTTTTCAATATTGAGTCTGTCTTTTATCCACCAGACAAACTGCTTGCCAAAA
>JAGUXE010000363.1 GCA_020061995.1 Ignavibacteriales bacterium
CAGTCAATCCCGTTATTAGTTGAGTATTCTAGTTTAACATTAGCGATATTACTACTTCTATCCCATGTAATCGAATGAGTTGCACCAACCTGTAAAAACTCACCACCGTCCGGAGATAAAAGCGTTAATCGTTTAATACTAAATGAAGATGTACTTACATTACTTATTGTGGGAAAATCAGCATCAGAAATTCTGAACTTCGAATTCGAACCCGGATTATTAGAAGCATTCCATGTAAAAGCTTGTGCCGCTGCTGAGGTTGATGGTGAAACGGTTATTGGCCATGTTCCACCGTTATCAGTAGAGAGTTCTATTCTAACATTCTGTATCACAGTTGTAGGATCCCATCTAATCGTGTAGCTTGAATCCACTTGTAATACTGTGGGGATAATATCCTGAATAGATATTTTGTCAACACGTAAGTCATCAAGATGAGTGGAAGTGAAATTGGGATTCCCTTTTTCAACTATTCTAATTTTTCCCTGATCTGTAATAACATTAGAAGGAATTACAACATTTTTAGTCCCCAAAGCGGCATTAATATTTGTATCTAGATCTGACCAACTCAATCCACTATTTGCAGAAATCTGAATATTGATTGCAGTAATTCCTGAACTATTCCAAGTAACCGCTTGTGTTGATCCGCTTATTATACCTATTCTGTTTGCCGGTGAGGTTAATGTTAAAGTTACAATAGTAAAATTATGATCGCTCTCATCTATCAATACCGCACTAAATGCGTCTCTTATTCTGACACGGGCAGTATTGTTAGCTGCCGAAACCGGAACTGTCCACGTAAATGAGTTTTGAGACGCATTTGTAGCCGCTGTAATAAGATTCCAACTAGTACCGTTATCGAGTGAGTATTCTAATCTTACCAATGAAACCGAGCTTGAACTAGTCCATGTGATATTTACTTGTTGACCGCCTAATAATCTGATTCCTGTTGCACTCGGATAATCAAGAGATATTACACCTACTCTGAAAACATTTTGACTTACAGCAATTATAGAATTATTATTTTGTGCAATTAATCTAACCCTTCCTTGAGTTAATGAGAGGTTAGAAGGGGTAGTCCATGTATAAGTAAGATCAGTAGCAGGAACAATACCGCCGGGGATAGGATCCCAAGTGTTTCCATTATCGCCTGAGTATTCGATCGCAACATTTGTAATATTTGAACTTGCAACCCAATTGATTGTAATATTAGACCCTGCAAGATATACTTGATTTGCAAAATTTGTTGTTATTTCTAATCGGGAAATTGAAAAAGACTGACTAATTCTACTAATGGTTGTACCTGTTGCTGCATCACTAACTCTAACTCGAACAAAATCACCTGAGATGTTTGAGGGAATATTCCAATTGAATGTATTTGTTCCAACCTGTGAGGATGGAGTCGAAGCAATAATAGAATTCCATGTTACACCATTATTCAATGAATAATCTAATCTTGCCGTAGTTATTCCTTCGGTTGAAGTCCAATCAATTGCCAACGAACTCCCTGCTTGATAATTGCCCCCAATTGGTGATGTAATCACTACATTCCCAATTGTAAAAGGAGCATCGCTTATATCTGAGACAGTTGCATCAGTTAAACTAATAAGTCTTACGCGTGCAGTTGATGTAGGATTATTCGGCACAGTAAAATTAAAAGAAAGTTGATTTGCAGGGATACTATCCTTTAACACTATTGGCCAGGTAAGTCCATTATCAGTTGATAATTCTATTCTTATATTTGATGAAAGATTAGTTGTCCATGAAATTTGTCGAACTGAATCAATTTGTAATCCTTCTCCACCATTGGGAGATGAAACCGATAGAGCAGAAATAGTAAATAAATTATCACTCACACTTAACACAGATGCAGAAGTTGCATCAGAGACTCTTACCAGCGCTTGTGCAGTAGGTGCTGAAGCAACTGTCCATGCATACGAACCACTTGCCGCATTTGTTGAGTCTGTTATAGTTAACCAATTAGCGCCATTATTTGTGCTGTATTCAAGTTTAACTTTATTGATGTTACTGCTTTGCCACGTAATTGAACGATTACTTCCACCAAACCAATTTTCCCCGCCGACCGGGGAAGTGAGTTGCAATGAAACAATTGAAAATTGTGAACTCGTACCTATTAATGTTGGATCAGTAATATCTGTCAGACGAATTCGTGCTTGGGATGTTGTTGTAGTATTCGGAACAAACCAGTTATAGGTTCCAGATGAAGCAGGCGTACTGCTTGAAATCACTTGCCATGTTAAACCATTGTTTGTTGAATATTCAATCTTAACTGTATCAATAGTATTACTTGCTACCCAATTGATCGAACGAAAAGTGCCTATCTGAAATTTTTGACTTAAAGCAGGGGATGTTACTTCCAATCTTTTAATTGTAAAAACATTATTACTCGAATCTCCAACAGTCGGTTCTGAAATATCATATATTCTAATTTTCGCTAATGATGAAGAGAGAGTTGATGGAATTGTCCATAAAAGATTACCTTCATTTGCCGCAATACTATTTCTAACAACATTCCATGAGGCTCCATTATTTACAGTATATTCAACCCTAATAAATTCAACTTCATTACTATTCCAAGAAATTAATTTTTGAGTACCGGCTTGCCAAACCTCACCTCCATTTGGAGAGGTGACAGCCAAAATTTTTGCAAAAGAAGCGAGTGAATTATTCGAAACAATATTTGGAGGTGTAATAGATTTTTTCTCTGCCGAGGCAGATTGTATTAAGAATAATAATATTACACATAATAAGAAGTAAAATCTTTTCATCACTTAAATAAACTCCTTTTCACGAAAAATTTTCATCTCTTGTACGTGAAAACATCTGAATTTAGTGTATAAATTTGTGCTGACCATCAATAGTTTATTCTGATAATCGGTGAAAATACTATATATATTGGAGTCCGGTAAAAAGGCAAGGACTTTGAAGTAAACCTATATGCCGAAAAAAATCTAAAATCTATTCCGATTGTGCTACTAATCATAAAATTGGCACGTGTGCCGATATATCCATTGTTTTCAGTCAAGTTGTATGTCATTAAAAAAGAAATGTCGTGATTTAGTAGACCACCGTTATGTTGCAGAGTTGCTTCTGCCATAATTTGATTTTTATATCTTCCGGCAGTAGACGATTCTAAATCTACCAGTTTATTTATATCAGGATCCAATAAGAAATGATTGACATCATAAGTTGAAAAACCTAATCCGGCACCTAATAGACCTAAGTCCATAATCTTCATTAGGTTTTTATATTTAGCAGATATTATAAAATAGTTTCTGGTAGAATAAAATTGTGATTTATACCTTACTGAATAATCACTTGCTTTAAGCTGAGATAGGGTTAATGATCCTTCAATATTTATATCAATATCTGTTAATTGGGAATAAAGCATATTCAACGGATTACCGCTAACTCTAAAATAGATATTTGAGCCAGAATGGTATAACCTTCTTCCAACTTCATCAATATCATTTTCAATGAAAGGTTGTTTTTTGGTAGGCAAACCAAATCCGACATTTAATGTATATGAACTATGCGGAGAATTATTTACTAAGTAATCAATAAAATTAGCTTTTACACCCGCTATATAATAAGGCATATACCAACCCGGGACAATATAATCATTCCCCCACTTCCCAAAGAAGGATACCAGATACTTATTCTTCTCATTAGTTGTCGTTGACCAAAACATAACTTCCGGTTCAACGATATTCATTTTAATATCAAAATTGTAAGCTGTTTTATTGTCGTAATAGGATTTCGTAAGATTATTAAAAGCATAAAACTGTTCTTTTATATCTTCATAAACTACATCACCAAGTACTTCCTTAATGAATATATAATCTTTTATAGGATCAAAGAAATAATCGACACTATCTATGGTTTTACCAGTACCAAAATTCGATTCAGTAAAAAATCTTAGCTCTTCAATCTCTTCATCGTAATAACGTTTTCTTAATTCAACAAAAACATCTCCACTATAAATATCTTTAGCTTTTTGCTCAAGGAGTTTAAGCCCTGGTTTTTTACCATTAATAGTCAGTGCATTTCTTACAACAAATCTGTTAAAAATCTCACGAATAAAAACCGGATCAGTCACAACCCAAATTTTCTTGAGATCATTAAATGCCGTTGTGTTATACTCAAGATTTCGGTAAATCATATCAAGGCGATTTACTCTATACAACGAATCTTCGCTTTGACTAAAAGTTAAAATTGAGACTAGAGAAAAAAGTAGTAATAAAATTTTCATCAATTTATCTCCGATTGCACTTTAAAAACCATAACGGTATCTAACCTGAAGTAATGTTGCAGCCCCTTCACTTTCCCATTCATGTGGTTGTCTGAATAATGGTGAGGAGACATAATTAAAATCAAACCTAAAAATATGACCGCCGGACAATTGCAAAAATTTAAACCATGCACCTAAATTCATTTTACCATCAAATAATTTAAGTGACGCTGCAAAGAACTCATCATTCGGAACAAAATTAAAATACAAAGTAGCAAATGGAAGAAGTTGATTATAAACCATCGAAGTTTGAGTCCCTTTATGATAAACAGCTTTCACTACATCGTATTTTGATATTCCCAAATCTAGTCTGAATCTAATTGTCATATCTTCACTTGTATTCCAATAGAATGACATACTGGATTCAAGTTGAGTAAAACTGAAATATGATCTGGATGAATCAGCCGGTCCAATTTTGACATAAGGATTTGTTACATCTTTACTTCCGGATGCAACATATAAATTTATAAAAGGTAGTCCAAAAGCTCTTGTAAGATTTATGTCAAAAATAAAACCTGACCCTAAATGAAGTCTGGGTTCTGCTGATAAAAATGGAAGTGCTTTTGCTAAACCATTTGTATTCAAACGCATTCTTCCCATCAATTTACCATCTATTTGAAAATCGTTTTGATGATCAATCGTTTTACCCGAAATACCAATTCTAGCTCTTACTCCAAGTGCACCGGTCATCGATTCAAACGGAAGGGTGTTGGTTGCTTTATTTCCAAAATTCAATTCAGCACTTATATCACCAAAAGGGAATGCCATTGATTTGTGATTAAAAGTTGCATGGGAGAAACTTGCATCAATTTTATATTCAGCAGTTGAGGACTCTTGAGTTCGTCTTCGTGAAGTTGTTGCTGTAGTCTTTAAATCTCTTGGGTAAGTGTGTATACTGTTTGCTCTTTGGAAATTGAGAAAGTCTTGATTATTCTTTCCAGATATTCCCTTACTCTTTTTTATTTGTTCGTCAACATTAATTTTAAGGAGTGGTTTCTTTGCCTGAGGATCATTTTTAAGAACACCATCAACAAAAGTAAGAAGTCCGGTGTAAATCTCGGGGTTTGAAAAATATAGTTCCTGCAAGTCCTTAAAACCAACAGCCATTGTTTCTATTATTTGATTATCTTCACTTGTACTGCTTGTAATAAATTCAGTTGATGATGCAGCTTTATTCTCAACTTCCTGAATATATAAAAGAATCATGGAATCAATCTCGACACCTTCAACCAATACAACAAAGTTATAATCAATAAATTCAGAAACTTTAAATGTATATGGTTTTTTACCGTCTGTTAAAGGGATGTTGCTGAGTGCGGTTAAATCTTTTTGCTCAGGCTTGAAATTGACTGCATGAATATTGAGGTAAGTATTATCTTTCTTTAACTTACTTTCAATTTTGTAATAGATGTTATCAAGGTTTTGCCCGAATAGAGAAGACGATAAATAGACCAAAATGAGAATACAAAATCTCTTCATGGATTTTCACTTACTTCATTTTATGAATGAAATATAAAAAAAAGCTATTCTCTAAATATTTGTATATTTTAGTTTCCGATATCGAAAGAATAGCTTTTAAATAATTTAAGATTAATAATTTATTCGAAGAACAGGTGAGAATACGATATAACTTTCCTCACGCCAAACCGGGAACTTACTTAGATCAGAATTATAAGCCGAATAAAATCGAACATCAAAGCCGAAAGTATCGCTCAGCATCACTTTAGTTTTTAAGCCGTAATACCCAAAACCTTCAGCACTATGCCCGAAAATAAAGTTTATGCTGTGTTGAATCAATCCACCGGTACGCACAACTCCTACGTCAACATAACCAAAATGTGTAAAACGATCAAATGAGTCTTTTTTAGGATCTAGATCAACAGTTTTTTTCTGCCCCGGAGTATATCTGAATCTATTTATATCATGGCTGGCAATACCCGCAGCAGCCTCAAAATTACCAAAGTCAAATAGATTGAAGAGATTTCGCCATCGTGCTTCGATGTTCCAATAATTTCTGAGCGTATAGAAATCAGTTGCAACTTTCAAACCGTAAGTTGCTGCGTCCATCTCCTGCATTGAGAATTGTCCTTGAAGATTTATTTCAAGATCTTCTAATTCAGGCCAAACATATTTTAATGGATCACCCGTTATACTGAAATAGATATTCTGTCCGGAGTTAAACAATTTTTGAGTAGCGGTAACAGGTTTGTAAACTTGTCCTGATGGAGAGCCAAGTCCTAATTTTACTTTGTAAGTAAAATTTCTTGGGTTATTACTTAACGATTGGAAGAATGTTAATCCGAATCCAAAAACATAATTAGGAAGATTCCAGCCCGGAACAAAAATGTTATCATTCCCCCATTTCCCAAAAGCACTCAATAGATATTTATTTCTATAATTTGAAGTGGTTGACCAGAACATAATTTCCGGCTCCATAATATTCAAATTGACATCAAAGAAATACCCTGTTTTTACATCATAATCTTCTTTGGTAAGAACGTTTAAGGCGTAAGTTTGTTCTTTAATTCGCTCGTATAGTTTATTCCCCAGTATCTCATTTAAATAATATGGGTCAACAATTGGATCAAAAAGTAATTTGGGTTCTTTTTTATCAATTTCAGCTTCGGGCATGAATGCAAAGAACTCAACTTCGTCATCATAATATCGTTGTCTGAGATCAATTAACAACCTGCCTTCATAAATATCTTCCGCAAGTTGTTTAATCTCTTCAACCGTTACTTTGCGATAATTTCGTCTAAGTGCATTATTAACAACAAATCGGTTAAAAATCTCTCTGATGAAGATAGGATCGGTAATTATCCATTTCCGTTTAAGATCATCAAATGCAATTGTGTTATATTCCAAGTTGCTGTAAATGTTAGTCAATTCTTTAATTGCATCTTCATTCTCAGCGCCGGTGTCTGTATTTTGCGCATAAAATGAATTGCTTGCAACTAAAATAAATATCAGAAATAGTAATTTAAATTTCATAGTTTATACTCGCTTTAAACTTTATTACATGCCCATTCTATATCGAATTTGTAAAATGACACCACCGTCATTTTCCCAATCATTTTTCTTTCTTGCAAAAGCAGGGGTCAAATACATTCCTTCAAACCGAAACGAATGCAAACCATTTCCGAATTCAGCTAACTTAATCCATGCTTGTGCGAAAACTCGACTATCATAAATTCTAGCTTTTGCATAAAGAAGATCACTGTTTGCTGGAGAAAAATTGAAATGAAGTGCGACCACCGGGGAAATTTTATCATATTTCAGTTCTTTCACAGCGCTATATGTACCATTTGCTCGGTAATAACTTTTCCAAATATCATGGTACCCAGCTCCAATATCTATTCTAAACTTTGTTGTTCTTTTGTCACTAGTATTCCAATAGAATGAAAATGACATCTCGCCTTGACTAAATGTGGAATAAGCGTATTGTGCATTAGCAGGTCCAAACTTTATAAACGGTTTCGAAAAATAAACGCCACCGGTTGCAAAATATAGGTTTAAGAAGGGCATTTGAAATGGGCGGGTAAAACTTAAATCAACGCCTGCAGCAGTTCCGACATTTAATCTCGGTTTTTCTGCTTGTAGAAATGGTAGATTCTCACTCAATTTTCTTGCATCATATCTAACTCTGCCTAAAAATCTGGCATCAACCATAAGTGCTTTATTTAAATCCGCTTTACTTTCAGAAAGTGAAATTAAAGTCCTAAAACCTGCTGTAAATGACATTGCCTGATATGGCAATAAATTTTGAGAGCGGTCAAGAAAACCAAATTCAACTCCTCCTATCGCACCGCCGAATTTCATTATTTCGTGGGAAAATGAGACATGAGAAAAACTTGCATCAACCCGATAGTCAGATTTAGCAACAGCATCCGTCCCTCTTCTACCCGAAACTTTTTTCTCCTCTTTCATATACCAGTGAAAATTATTCATCCGCTGGAATGCTAAAAAGTCAGCATTATCTCTTGATACGATACCAATACTTGTCTTAATTTCGTTATCAACGTTTATACCAAGCAGTGTTGGTGGTGGATCTTCATTTAGCTTTCTATAATTTCTATAGACCTGGTAGAGAGCGGAATAAATTTCAGGGAATTCATTTCTGATATAAAAAATATCTTTGAAACTGAGAACACGTGTAATCTCTTCCCTTGGACCATCAACCGCCTCACCGATGAACGACTCTCCTCCGGCAGCTAAACTGCGTCTTTCTTCAATAAACATAAGCATTGTCGAATCAAATCCAACACCTTCGAGCATCAAGACTAACCGGTAGGTAATATTCTCTGCATCCTTAAATTTGTAGGGATCTCTCTCGTTCGTTCTAGGAATCTCTTCAACCGGAAAATCCTTTAATTCAGAGGCTTGGAAATCTATATAATTTAAATTCAGATAACTCTTATCTCTCGATAGCTTTAAATCAATTTTGTGAAAAATATCATCAAGACTTTGAGAGAAAAGAAATTCTGAACCTAAAAGAAATATTATAAAAAC
>JAGUXE010000020.1 GCA_020061995.1 Ignavibacteriales bacterium
ACTATGTTCTGGCTTTGAAATTCCCCCACTTTACAAAAGTAAATCTAACAAAAAGAGTTAATTCTATAAATGAATAAAATATTCACATTAATCGGTTTAAATTTGTTTATTCTTTCAATTTTTATAAGGTCGATTGCAAGACTCGTGCATAAGGATTTTGGGATAGATACCTGGTATTATTTATTATATGCCAATGGTTTTAGGAAAAATAAAAGACTTCCTGTCAATATACCATTTTACCTTTTAGACGAGGAAGATCAATTTTACCCCCCGGGTTTTCCAATTTTGTTATCAATTTTTCCTCCGGCTTTCCTTCAAAGATTTCATTGGTTAATAAATCCTGTAATTGACTCTTTGCAAGTCATATTGTTATATATATTTACACTTATAATATCCTCAAACTTAATTATATCAATCTTTGCTGCCCTATTATATATTTCTTCACCAATTTTGATTACTCAGAGTTCAAATCTTAATTCCCGCATGTTTGGATCTTTAATCTTAACAGTCATTTTGTTAAACATCTATGCTTTTTTGCACTCCAGTAATATTTTATTCTTTTTCTTATGCATATTATTCGGAATAATTTTATCTTTTTCACATAAAATGAGTATGCAGCAGCTTGTTTTTTTAGTTCTGGGGCTTAGTATTTTTACTCTTAAATCTTTTTACTTCCTTATATTCTTCTTAATATTCTTAAGCAGTCTTTTACTGGGCAGAAAGTTTTATCTTGGTCTTTTGCATGCGCACGCTCAGATAATCAAATTCTGGTCAAAGAATATGCCGTTTTTAGGCGCGCATCAAATATACGACTCATCTTTATATAAAGGTCTTAAAAAAGCAACAGAAATGAAGTGTGTTAAAGGTTTGCGTAGTTCAAAATTCTGCTATACGCTGGAGAAGATTAGGATTGGAGGGATATTTTTTCTTACAATATGGCTATTCTTTCTTCCCAGAAATATAAAAAACCTTAATCTTGATATTATTTTTTATTGGATAATCATAAATTATTTCACCCTCTTTAGCACTTCTTATTTGCCAGGATTGAAGAATTTAGGAGAGGGATATAAATACCTCACCTATGGGGTTTTCCCGATATCATTTTTCTTAAGCTACTATTCATTCATGAAATTAGCCACTCCTTATCATTTTATTCTGATGGGGATTATTTTAACAATGAATCTGATGGTTTCCTCATATATTATTAGAGTTCAGTCGAAGAATATCCTGGCTCAGACAGATAAAGCCCTGCTTAAGATATTTGATGGTTTAAAAAGACTTGACGAAGATAGAATAATGTGTCTGCCATTTTCAAAGTGTGATGCAGTTGCTTATTTTACAAAAAAGAAAGTTTTATTCGGCGGACATAGTTTGGGATGGGAGAAATTAAATGCTTTTTGGCCGGTCATTAAAAAGTCAATCGAGTATTTTATTGATGAATATAAAATTGATTACATTTTAATTGACGATAGATATGTAAATTTCGATGATCTAAATTTGAAAATTAATTATAAAACTATTGATAAACAAGGGAATTATATTCTTATGAAAGTGAACCGATAATAAGTAGTATAGGATAGTAAAAATAAATGAACTTTATACGTAAATTTTCCGTAACTTTAATTGCCAATCTTATTATAATAGCCTCAGGTATATTAAACAATATTTTAGTTGTAAGGACAGCAGGCGCCGCTGGTCAAGGATTATTTACATTGGTCATTACCAGTCTAATCATTATCATGACTATCATGGGAGGTGGTGCTATTTCAGAGGCTAACCGCTATTTGGCAAAAAAACACAAAGACGAAATAATACATTTATTTTCTAATTCGTCTGTTTTCACTTTAGGGGTGAGTGCTTTTTTATTTTTCTGGTGGATACTTTTTAAGGGTTATCCTTTAAAATATTTTCTCAATAATCAAGTCGTATATCTGGTATTGCTGGGCATCCCATTTATACTCTTTCAAGAGACAATCAAAGGAATGCTCTGGGGCTTAGAAGATATTGACCATTATAACCTGATTAATGTTATTAGGTCAGCTCTTTTGCTTATGTCAAATTTTATTTTCCTTTTCCTTTTGCGTAAAAGTGTGGATTTAGCCATTAGAGGCTGGATATTCACCCTTTGTATAGGTGCGGTTATATCAGTATGGTATGTTCTTCCACATTTTAAGCATTTTAAGTTTTCAATCAGCAAAGAGGTATTCCAAAAATTGCTAGATGTAGGATGGAGGACCTTCCTGATCAGTATATTGGCATTACTTTCCACAAGGATAGATATTTACTTTATTAAACATTTTCTTGACAGCGCGAGCGTAGGTTATTATTCGATTGTTATCTTGATTGCTGCCATGGTTAATATGAGCCCAATGATTGGTGGGATGTTGATTTTTAACAAGGCTGTAACTAAGGATAATAAGGGGCGAGACGATACTGCAAAACTCAGCAGGGTATGCGTAACATATTCATTTCTGGTAGCATTGTTTTTATTGATTTTCGGCAAATATATCATTACTTTTTTGTTTGGTGAGGGATTTATTAGCTCCTACCTTTGCCTGATTTATTATCTTCCGGCATTGATCGCGTTAAATATTATTTCCATAGTCGCTATGTTTACTTGTGGCATAGAAGGTTTTCCTATTTTTAATATTGTATCGCTAATGGTTACTTTAATCATAAATATAATTCTGAATATTTTTTTAATTCCGA
>JAGUXE010000120.1 GCA_020061995.1 Ignavibacteriales bacterium
ACCAAGAAGACTGAGAGATTTGTGATATCATAATCACGGAAGGTTTTATCGTCACCACTTGTATAATTAATGTTTATTGAAGATTGATGACGGAACTTAAAGAAGAAATCATATGAAACTTGTAAACCAACTCGACTTGTAATCGTATTAACAAAAGCGATATTGGGTAAATTATTCAACATCTCACTCGCATCATTATTAGTTGTATAGTTTGCAAAAGAGAGTGTGAAACTCGGCAAATCAACTCTCGGATAATATGATACTGATGTGCTTAAATTTTGAAAGTTTGTAGTAGTTGGTTTTGTCTCTTGAATATTATCACTCAAATTTTCATAAGTTAAGGAAAGGAATAATTTGTTTTGTAATAAACGAAGACGGTCAGTTAAACTAATTCCGGCAATATCTGTTCTCAAAAAGTTTTGACCAAATGATGTATATTCATTACCTCTATATTGATAACTAGCTTTGAGATAGTTTCCAAAGTAGTTTACAGAGACCGCAGCTTCTGCTGCAACAGTTGGTAATTCTTGCGGATTAAGAGGAGTAAGGAATTGATTCACTGTTATAAATGTCCCTAATACATCTCTGATTGTTCTGAATGTGCTTGCACTTGTCCCTATTGCATCTGCTAAGGAATCAATCAGTGCATCCTTTAACTCTCCGGTTGCAATATCTTTATTGAGTAAACTAAAAGCGCCTTGTGCCGTGAACAATACTTTTTGATCATCAAATGCAACTAACACGTCAGTTCCCAAAACTAAATTCTCTTGTGGTTTAACACCAAATTCAATAGAACTCGGATCATCTTTTGAATGTAAATATGTTAATCCCCATTGAAAATTTTCACCCCTTCCGAATGAGGGTCTCAATGCAAAAATATCTCTTTTATAAGTCCCAATATTAACAATTCCTCTTTTTGACGGATTTCCAAATGCGTCTTTATATTTGGTCGAATCTATCTGGATAATATTCGAACCCGATCTGGTATCGGTTGTTGATAAAGCCTCAAGCAAATCTCCTTCGATACTTCTGTTAGTTTCACCAAGAGTCATTTGTAAATTAAAGAATCCGAGATTAATAGCACCATTAATACCTCGAACCCTCTTACCACTTAAAATATTTGAAGGATACTGTGGGAAATTATCTCCAAAGTCAAGGTTTAACCAATGGTTACGAATATTTAAACTGTATCGGTTAAAAGGTTGTAAATGTTTTTTCTCTTCTGAAGTCACATAAATATTAGCTCTGGATTCCCATGATTTATAATCTGCGGAAGCGTCCAAAGTAATATTATTATACCAACTTGAGTTCTTCTGAACATTTTCATTACGAGATTCACCAATGACATTTACTCTATAATTCACGCGATCAGCCATTGCTGTTGCCTGGTCAGAAGTTATAATAGTAAATTTTGTTGAGATAGAATGGTATAGCTGATTTGATTTATCATAAATTTCGACTCTTAAAATATGTCCCCCTAAACTCACAGATTGAGGGAAATTGTCAGCAGAAAAAATTATTAAATCATCTGCAAAAAGAGCAAGATTTGTTATATCTGTATTATCAATAAATATTTTAGTAGCAGCTTTATCAACTTCATCAGATGCGCGTAGTAAAGAAATTGATACGAAAAATTCAGCAGCAGCCATTTGAGAATTACGTTCCGGACTCATTAAGATTATTTCATTATCTTTAGGTGAAGCCGAAGCAACTCTAACTTGTAATGGAGAGCTTTCATACGGGAATCCCAAAGGGTAAGTCTCTGTTTGTCCGGTATTCTTATATAATATAAAGTAGTATTCAATGAAAGGAGGGGCAACATACTCAGCAGGTATTATAACTCGTCCGCTTGTACCTGAAATTAAAACTTCTGCTTCTTTATATTCACTCTCCCCAAATACTCTATATGCTAAAAGAACTCTATTGAGCCCTTGAGTTTGATAAAAATCGAGAGTGATTTCTGCTTCCTGATTCTCTTTAACATCAATAGTCTTGACAGAGGAGACATAGCTGCTAATTTGTGAATAAGAAGTCGATTGATTGATTAAGATGAGAAAAGTAACAAAGAGAAAATATTTCAGCGAAGTAAAATTTAAATTCATTTAAGTCCCTCCAAGAATCTTTTGAACAAACATTGATTAAAGTTTTTGAAGAATAACATCCCTAAGTTATTAAAGATAAAGCAATGTAACAATCGTTAAAAAAAAGAAACTCGACATTGTGAATGCCGAGTTTCTTAACCTTAAATCTATTCAGCATAATACTCGATAATCAGTTCACCTTGACTAGTCTGAATTTTAATTTTTTTCAAGGTTGTTGATTTAGTACCACGTTGATCATTTAACATCCCTTCGGTTGCATCTCCAAGTGTCATATCGCCGTTATTATTGTACATGACGTATTGACCGGCACCAACATTACCCCCATCTTTGTTCCCAAGGGTTCCAAGAACTTCTATTAATCCTCTTGCAACAACAAGCAGTGAAGCTCCGTCAGGGAATACATCAAAGAATCCTTCCGTCCCTCGAATAGACGCCACCATAGTGGGGGTAGTAAATTTGAAATCTTCATTTTCTTGTTTTGAGACTTCAAATCCAACTCTACCTTTTTCTATATAAGTATTTTTCGCAATATTTTTATCGTTTTTATCTGCAAATATTTTGAGTGATGAATTTTCTCTAACTCTAATTAAAGAATTATCAGTAAATTTTATTAATGCGAGTGATTTGTCACCGGTTTTGACTTCATCTCCGGTTTTGAGTGACTGACCTATTTTGGCAGTTGTCCAATCAGTCCCTTCTTTCTTCATACTTACATCTTTAACAACTTTCATTACCACCGCAATTGGAGTCTCACTTTTTGATGTTAATTTATCAGGATTTTCTGCTGCAAAGACTAAAGCAGGAAGAAGTAATAATAATAGTAGTGCAATATATTTCGAATTCATTTTGATTCCTCTCTTCAATTTCATTCTTTATTGATTGAAAGTTGCGTTAACAATACGTTCACCCGGATTTTGCGCAAGATAATTAAACAAAGCCATTACTTCAGCAATTGGCATATCAGAACCATCATCGCGTTTAATTCCTGTTATTTGTAGCGTCCCGGATGTGAAGTCAGTAATTAAATTCTGTGGGATAACTCCACTCGGTAGTGATTGTATTATTGAAACAATATTTCCAACTAATGTCATATAAGCCATTGTATTGGCATCCTTCAAATAGAAATTCGCCAAATTACTGAATATACTTTGCCCACCGCCCGGTCCTTCAACAAAAGCAGTAACTTGAAAAACAACTTCTTGCCTGCCAAACCATTGAGCTCCGCTAAGTAAATTTACTAAATTCACCTCCGTTGCAGGTTGTCCAGTTGGATCTTTAGCTTCAATATTATTAATCAATACTTGTCCTGAACTTAATGCGTTTTCAAGAGATGTTCGATGGTCTCTTCTAATTGCAGCTTTGATTGTATATTTAGATGCACCGGCAACGGGTGTCCATTTAGCAATCACTTGACCAACGTCTTGTAGAGTTCCTGCAACAGGGAGTAGAATTTCGAGTGTTTGAGTCGGGTTTAAAAATTCAAGTTCAGCAGAACTGATAAATTGTTGACCGGTAGATGGGTCTATGTATGCACTTCCATCAGGTTTAAACAATCTTAATGTTAAAATGTAATTCCCGGTTGGTTTACCTTTTCTAATTGCCTGAGTTATTCGATCACTGTTATTGGTCGAAGATGCAATTCGAATATCAGAACCAAGAGTATTATTAAAAAATACTTTGGATTTAAATGGTCTCGTACGGAAAGTGGTGAATGGTTGGAAAGCAGATTCGCCTACATCCTTCCATTCGAAAGTACCTTCAACAACTACATCGAAATCGATCGGCAAAATTTCCACCGAAAAGACTGTTGGGGCACCTTGCAAATCATTTGTCACAGCAAAAGTTGCAAAATCAAGCTGTGGTAGGGGTGTAAACACATTCAGTCTGAATGTATTAATCTGAGCAGTGCTAAAAGTGAATGAGAGTAATGAAAATACTAATACTCTCCATAATGTTAGCCTCTTTTTCATTGTATCCTCCAATACATTTGTAAAAAAAATTGAGAAGGTACTATAATATAGTTTTGGTCTTATCTTAAATCTCTTGAGCGAAAGAATAATTTGGTTTACAATGGAAAAATATCTCTTGTTATTATATTTTCCAAAACTTTTAAAGTCACCTCATTTGTCCCACGAAAGATATAAAATTAAAATACCAAACGCTGTGAGTTAGGACACGTGAAGAGAACGAGTTTAATCTAAATCACACAGTTTTCTATTATTCAAAATAACGTAATTAGATTTAGGTTTCTTACGAAATTTCCCGCAAACTTTTGCGTTAAATGAAAACCATTTTCCCATAGCATGATGCAACATAAAGAGCAATCTTTACATTAGCAACAATTAAAAAACTGTAACACAAAGCCTGATATTTCATAAGGAATAAACACAATTACTTAACTTGAAAAATAAAGTTTCAATAAAATAAAATCAGGTATGCTTTATACTATTGTTCCGAACGGACTAATTTGATAGTTTTGTCAATACAATTTCTAATTATTGAAAGGAGTTCGATGAAAAAATATCTATTACTATTCGCGGTTGCATTGATGTTTGTTGGCTGCGGTAAAAAAGATGCTAATGAATTAATTGGTGAAGCATCGGAATTAATAAAAAACAATAATATTACCGAGGCTGTAAATCTATTTGAAGAAATTATTAAAGAGCATCCGGAGAGTAGAGAAGCTTCTGTAGCTATGTATGAACTTGGTAAAATTTATCAAAGTAAATTATTAAAGAGTGTTGATGAAACTGAGTCATTAAATAAAGCAGTCTACTATTTTGATGAAGTTTATCAAAAGTATTCAACAAGTCCTGAAGCACCGCTTGCTTTATTTATGAAAGGGTTTATTCTAGCTAATGAATTAAATCAACTCGATGAAGCAACAAAAACATACAAAATATTTGTAGAAAAATACCCAAATCATGAACTTGCAAATTCAGCACAAGATGAATTAAACTTTATGGGATTATCTCCCGAACAGATTCTTCAGAAAAAATCGTCAGTAACATTGAAATAAATGTCTTCCTCTAAAGATGATTATACAAAGTATTTAAATCCTTCAATAGTTTCTAAGCTTTCTTCTTTTGAATTAAAAGCGAGGATGATTGTTGAAGGATTTCTTTTAGGGCTTCATAGAAGCCCTTATCATGGCTTTAGTATTGAATTTAGTCAACATCGTCCATATATGCAGGGAGATGCTCTAAAAGATATTGATTGGAAAGTTTATGGAAAGATTGATCGTTTTTTTGTAAAACAATATGAAGAAGAAACTAACCTAAAATGCCACATCCTTCTTGATATTAGTAAGTCGATGACGTATGCATCTGATAAACAAATCAGTAAACTAGAATATGCTTCGTTACTTACTGCAAGTCTAAGTTATCTTTTGTTAAAGCAAAAAGATGCTGTTGGACTCTGTCTTTATGCAGATAGAGTTGTAAAGAACTTTCCTCCTAAAGCATCGAATATTTATCTTCGCGAATTACTATTGGCACTTAATAATATAAAACCATCAGAAAAAACTAATACGGCTGAAGCTTTGAATATTTATGCGGAAAATATAAAACGAAAAGGAATGGTAATTATTATTTCAGATTTTTTTGATGAACCTGAAAAAGTTTATTCTGCAATAAAACATTTTGCCTTTAAGAAACATGAAGTAATTGTATTTCAAATTCTTGATCCATATGAAAGAAATTTTTCATTTGGAAGAGATTCAATTTTCATTGACCTGGAATCCGGTGATGAAATTACGACTCAACCATATCAAATTCAGAAAGCATATAAGGAAGCAATGACTGAGTTTACAAACGGATTAAAAAATGAATGTTTAAATAATGGAATAGAGTATAATCTGATTGATACTTCTATGAGTTTTGATAAAGCATTATTTGCGTATTTGCAAAAACGAAGTCGGATTTACTAAATATTTTAATCGAGATTATTAAAACAAAAAAGGGATGCAAATTGCATCCCTTTTTTTTGTGACGTGAAAGTCTATTAATACATTCCGTCCATACCGCCTGGCATTCCACCCGGCATAGCTGAAGATTTCTCATTTTCTTTTTTCTCATAAACAACAGCTTCTGTGGTAATGAGGAGAGCAGATACTGAAGCAGCATTCTCCAAAGCTGTTCTTGCAACTTTAGTAGGGTCGATAACGCCGGCTTTAACTAAGTTTTCATAAACTTCAGTTGCAGCGTTGAAACCATAATCGTCCTTGCCTTCTTTTACTTTATCAAGAATAACCGAACCTTCAAGACCGGTATTATTTACGATTTGACGTAAAGGTTCTTCAAGTGATTTTTTAATTATTTGAATACCGACTGTTTGATCGGCATTTTCACCCTGAAGATCTGCGATAGCGGCAATTGCTCTAATGAAAGCAACACCACCACCAGGAACTATACCTTCTTGAACAGCAGCTCGGGTAGCATGAAGAGCATCTTCAACGCGTGCTTTCTTTTCTTTCATTTCAACTTCAGTAGAAGCGCCGATTTTTAATACAGCAACACCACCTGAAAGTTTTGCAAGTCTTTCTTGAAGTTTTTCTTTATCATAGTCAGAAGTAGTTTTATCAATCTGAACTTTTATTTCGTTGATTCTCTTTTTAATATTTTCGCTTGTTCCACTACCTTCAACTATAGTAGTGTTATCTTTATCAATAACTACTTTTTTAGCAGTGCCGAGATATTCGATAGTAGCGTTTTCTAACTTGTAACCGCTTTCTTCAGAAATAACTGTTCCGCCTGTTAATACTGCGATATCTTCTAACATTGCTTTTCTTCTATCACCGAATCCAGGAGCTTTAATTGCAGCTACTCTTAAGGTTCCTCTTAATTTATTAACAACTAGAGTTGCTAATGCTTCTCCTTCGAGATCTTCAGCAATAATTAAAAGTGATTTACCTTTTTGAGCAACTTTTTCAAGTACAGGAAGAAGATCTTTCATAGCAGAGATTTTTTTATCGTGAATTAAAATGAAAGGATCATCAAGGTTCGCTTCCATTGATTCAGCATCTGTAACAAAGTAAGGGGAGAGGTAACCGCGGTCAAATTGCATACCTTCTACGACCTCAAGATTTGTTTCAGTTCCTTTAGCTTCTTCAACAGTAATAACGCCATCTTTACCGACTTTTTCCATAGCGTCAGCAATTAAGTTTCCAATTGATTTGTCATTGTTTGCTGAAATTGAACCGACTTGAGCAATTTCTTCACGTCCTTCAACTTCTTTACTTATTGATTTCAAATATTCTACAACTTTAGTTACTGCAATATCAATACCTCTTTTCAAATCCATCGGATTTGCACCTGCAGTAACATTCTTTAAACCTTCACGATAAATAGCTTGAGCTAAAACTGTAGCTGTGGTAGTTCCGTCACCGGCAACATCACTGGTCTTCGAAGCTACTTCGCGAACCATTTGGGCTCCCATATTTTCAACCGGATCTTCTAATTCAATTTCTTTAGCAACAGATACACCATCTTTTGTTACTGTTGGAGCACCAAATTTTTTCTCGAGAATTACATTACGACCTTTAGGTCCTAGAGTTACTTTTACTGCGTTAGCTAATTTATCAACACCTTTTTTTAGCTTAGTACGCGCTTCTACATCAAATTCAATTAATTTCGATGACATATTCTTTTTCCTTTAATTTTATTTCAATTATTTATTGTACAATTGCAAAAATGTCGCTCTCGCGCATAATTAAATAGTCTTCACCGTCAACAGTAACTTCTGTACCACTGTATTTTCCGTAAAGAACTTTATCACCGACTTTTACAGTCATGGCAATTGTTTTGCCGGCATCTGTTACTTTACCGCTACCGACTGCAACAACGGTTCCTTCCATAGGTTTTTCCTGTGCTGTATTTGGAATGATGATTCCACTTTTTGTTTTTTCTTCAGCAGCAGCAGCTTTAATAATCACTCTATCCGATAGCGGACTAAGATTGATTTTACTCATAGTATTCCTCCATTTATATATATAGTTTTTAATGAAATTATTAGCACTCAAAAAGAACGAGTGCTAATATATATGAATATTGTTTTTTTGTCAAGGGGGAGATTTTCGCATCATTAAAAACCGGTAATTGAAAACTCAAATACCGTCTATCAATTCAAACATTTATAATTTGCCTTTTATTCTACTAAACTATTATATTTCCGAAGTATCTCTAACAATAACCTAATAATACCGAATGATTGACGAAATAGATAAGAAGATATTGAATATCTTGCAAAACAATGCGCGAACTACAAATGCAGATATTGCGCGTGAAATTAACATGGCTCCATCTGCTGTTCTTGAAAGAATGCGAAGGTTAGAAGCGAAGAAAATAATTCAAAAATATAGTGCAATAATCAATCCTAATGAAGTAGGACTTGGTTTAGCTGCTTTTGTGATGATTAAATCTGATGGACCGGTCGTTGATCTAAAAACAGCCAAAGAACTTTCAAAGATAAGTGAGGTTCAAGAAGTCCATATTGTAGCGGGTGAAGATTGTTTTCTGGTCAAAGTGCGTGTTGCTGACACAACAGCCTTGAACGATCTGCTTCGAAATAAATTCGGTAAGATTAGCATGATTCATTCAACGAGTACGACCATTGTTTTAGAAACAGTAAAAGAATCAACAAAATTAGCTATTTAACTTAAGGAGTAAATATGTCAAATTCGCTTGGTGCCAGAGGGTATAATTTTATTGAGTTTTATGTAGGTTCAGCAAAAATGTGGGCGTATTGGTTAGCCAATGCTTTCGCAATGAAAATAACAGCTTACAGCGGTCCCGAAAAAGGAGTAAAGGATAGAGTTTCGTATCTTTTAACAAAAAATGAGATGAAATTTTTAATAACATCAGCTTTAAAGCCTTCAAATTATGATGTTTTGAATTTTGTTAATCGTCACGGGGATGGAGTTAAACGATGGTCACTTGAGGTTGAGAATGTTGAAGATGCATTTAACTTCGCTATTAAAAACGGAGGAATCCCTTCTCGACGGCCGAAGAAAATTGAAGATGATAAAGGATTTGTTTATGAAGCGGCAATAAAGCTTTATGATGATGCCGAAATAGTATTCTTCAATAATGACAATTATAAAGGAAACTTCCGTCCTGGATTTGGCGACCCGGTATTGAAGATAAATATTGATACAATTGATACCGGACTAAATAAAGTTGATCATATAGTCGGTAATGTCAGAGAAAATGAAATGGACTTATGGGTAAATTATTTAAATAAAACTTTGGGATTGGAAACTTTTCTTGAGTTTGGTGTTGGTGATATTTCGACTAAATATTCAGCGCTATTATCTAAGGTCGTAAGATCAAAAGATAAAATAATTAGAAATCCCATTAACGAACCATATGAAGGATTAAAAAAATCTCAAATCGAAGAATATATTGATGAATATACAGGTTCAGGCATTCAACACATTGCTATTACAACCGATAACATTATCGAAACAATAAAAAATATGAGGTTAAACGGAGTTGAATTTTTAAGTACTCCACCTGATACTTATTATGAAATGTTGAAAGAAAAAGGTTGGGAAATAACCGAGAATATTGATGAGTTAAAAGAACACGGAATATTATGCGATCTTGAGGGAGAAGGTTACCTTCTTCAACTATTTACCAAACCAATAGGGGACAGGCCCACTTTCTTTTTTGAAATAATCCAAAGAAGAAAAGGGGCAGAGGGATTCGGACAGGGGAACTTCCAAGCATTATTTGAATCGATTGAGAGAGATCAAATATTACGTGGAAATTTTGATAAAGAATAGTATTAAACCATGATAACCCTAACAAAAAAAATGGAGATGACTTATGCCGTTTTATGTTAAGCTTGGTAAGGTCCCGCACAAAAGACATATTACTTTTTATAAAGAAGATGGAAAATCATTATATCGTGAAGAGTTGTTCAGCACAAAAGGATTTTCGGGAATATATTCCAATAAATATCACTTATACCTGCCTCCTCAAGTTGAGGCAATAAAAGAAATTTTTCCTTTTCAAGATAAGAAGTGGAATGATGCACCGTTGCAGTATTATCATTTTATGACAGATAGTAAAAAAGGTGAAGGAAATTTTCTTTCTTCAAGAAATGTTTTTCTGAAAAATAATCATTGTTCAATTTCTACAGCTAACATTACTGAAGAGACTTCACTTTTTTATCGTAATAGTTTTTCACATGAACTTCTTTTTGTTCATTATGGTGAAGGTGAATTGTTATCGGAATACGGACGACTTCCTTTAAAAGAGTGGGATTACGTAGTTGTTCCAAAAGGGACCACATATCAATTGAAGTTCAAAGATTATTCAAATGTAAAGATATTGATAGTTGAATCTGATTCGCCATTTGAAATTCCAAGACATTTCAGAAATGAGTACGGTCAATTAAAAGAAGATGCCCCATATTATGAAAGAGATTTTGCTGTTCCTCAATTCATGGACCCGTTCGATGAGAAGGGAAATTTCCAATTACTGATAAAAGTTGCGAATCGATATTTTGAATATCAACTTCCTCATCATCCTTTTGATGTGGTTGGTTGGGACGGTTTTTTATATCCATATACATTTAATATAAAAGAGTATTCACCCAAAGTTGCCAAAATTCATTTACCTCCACCGATTCATCTTTTATTCGAAACATCACACTTTGTTGTCTGTAATTTTGTCCCAAGGTTGTATGACTTCCACCCTCAGGCAATCCCTGCTCCGTATTATCATTCGAATGTTGACAGTGATGAAGTTCTCTATTATGTACATGGTGATTTTATGTCGAGAAGCGGAGTTCAAGAAGGATCAATCACGCTTCATCCAATGGGAATTCCCCACGGACCACAACCCGGTAGAACAGAGGCATCCATTGGGAAAAAAGAAACAGAAGAATATGCAATTATGATTGATACCTTTGAGCCATTAGAAGTTACCCAAAATGTGAAGGAATCCATGGTTGATGAGTACTCACAATCATGGCTAGAACAATAAATAACTACAACTAACTATAAGTAAAATAATATGATTACAATACCTGAGTTCGTACAAAATCTTGTACCTTACAAGGCCGGTAAATCAATTGATGAATTAGCGAGAGAGAAGGGTCTCACCCAAATCGTTAAATTAGCATCAAATGAAAATCCACTCGGACCATCCCCAAAATCAATGGGAGCAATTAAGCAATTTATAAATGAATCTCATAGGTATGCAGATCCACTTTGTCATAATTTAATAAAGACGCTAGCAGAGCTCCATGGGCTTGCTCCCGATATGGTATTTTCAGCAAGCGGTTCTGACGCAATTCTTCAATACATCATAATGGCATTTTCAAAAGAAGGAGATGAAGTCTTAACCTCTGCTGGTTCATTTATCGGCTGGTATGTTAATGCAAATAAGATGGGAAGGAAATCGATTACAGTTCCTTTAAATAGAGAATATAAATACGACCTAGAAGCTTTAGCTTCAGCTATTACGGCGAATACCAGAATTGTTTATCTAGCAAATCCTAATAATCCAACAGGGACAATTTTCACAAACTCAGAATTTGAAAGTTTCCTAAGAAAAGTGCCTGATAATGTTTTAATAGTGCTTGATGAGGCTTACACAATGTATGTTGATCATGAATTAGATTTTCCTGATGGATTAAAATACTTAAAGGAGAACCTGATTGTTGTCCGAACATTTTCTAAGAGTTACGGATTAGCCGGTCTACGAGTGGGATTTGCATTTGGTGAACCTGAATTAATAAAGCAATTATTTAAGGTAAAACTCTCCTTTGAACCTTCATCGATCTCACAGGTCGCAGCTATTGCGGCAATTAAAGATTCTGAGTTTATTGAAAAAACTATCGAGTTGAATAAAAGATCATTAAATATGTTCCGTAATAAACTTGATGCACTTAAAATCCAGTATACAGAATCTGCAGCCAATTTCTTAATGATGGTTTTTGAATCAAAAGATATCGCCAAAGATTTTACAAATGAGTGCCTCATTCGGGGATTAATATTGCGTCATGTTGATACTTTCGGAATTCCGGAAGGAGTGAGGATTAATTCAGGGACGGATGAAGAAACTCTCTTTGCCATGAATATTATCGAAGAAGTTTGGAAGTTAATTCATTGATTTATCAATAGGCTTAAGTAATTGCAAATAAATAAGTTAAAAAGAATTAATTAAGAGGTAAAATGAAGTTTATTTCATATTCAAATGGTTTTAAATCCCGGGCGGGAATGGTAATCGAGAATAGTGTTTTCCCAATATCAGAAAATGCAAAATTGATTGGATTTGATTTACCTGAACAAATGGAAGATTTGTTGAAAGAGTGGGAGCACACATTATTTGTTGCAAAGCAAATTTGTGAGGAATTGACGGTAGGAAAGGAATTTATTTCAGTTGCATTTGGCAAGGTAACACTACATGCTCCCGTTCCAAAACCGCCTTCATGTCGAGATGGTTATGCTTTTCGTCAACATGTTATGACTGCAAGGCGAAATCGTGGTGTTGAGATGATACACGAATTTGATCAGTATCCTATATTCTATTTTACAAACCATAATTCGATAATTGGTCCAGGTGATGTAGTTGTTGAAGATGATCACCTCAATCAACTTGATTTTGAACTTGAAGTTGCAATTGTGATTGGTAAAGAAGGAAGAAATATTACTTCATCTGAGGCTGATAAATATATTGCTGGCTATTTAGTTATGAATGATCTTTCTGCCCGACTCCTTCAAATG
>JAGUXE010000189.1 GCA_020061995.1 Ignavibacteriales bacterium
GTCGATACTGGCAAACTCTTAAAGGTTGCCTTGATTTCTGTGATTTGTTTCATGAAGCAAATATAAACAATTTGCTGTTATTATTAGACCTTAGCCAATTGCGACAAATATAAAAGCTCCAGCTGTTGCCAAATTAGCTGCTATTTGTACTAAATCAATTATCTGTTTACAATCCATAGTTATATAATTTTAGAATAATACTTTATATTGTTATATAAGCTAAATCCATTCTTTTCAAACAGTCTCCTAGATGATTCATTATCTTCTTCAATTAAGCAAAAAACATTGTTAATACCTTCTGATTTTAATAACTCCTCAATCGATTTAATTAGTTTGGTAGCTATACCTAAATTCCTATATTTTTTATCAATTGCTAAGCGATAAATTGACGCTTTTCTACCATCAAAGAAATAAACAATAGTACCTATCAGTAAATTATCGTTATATGCTCCAAGAAATCTATTAGGAAACAACTCATAATATTTTATAAATCCTAATTCTCTTGGTGAATTATAATCATCAACTCTTAATGAATTATCAACCCAAAACGAATATGCATCACTTAAATTATCAATTGTTTTTATTTCCATTTTATATGTAATTTATCAATCGATTCATAACTCATTTATCGGCAGTTGTTTATGGTTGCTGCCAACGGTTTGCAGCTTGGCGTAGTGGCGGTATTCGAAGCACTTCACTGTCAACCAAGTACAAATGTTGATTCGAAAAACTATTGTTCAATTTAGCACTGAACCCGCCATTACGCCAAACCGCTGCTACAAGCTGGCCTTCTTTTCTGTCGTGTTCTTGTCTGTCCATTTTGCTGTGTCTTTGGTGCGTTGGCTTGGTGGCTCTTTTGCATTTTTTTTTGGATTTGTGTGTCGGCAAAAATGCAAATGTGCCACCAAAAGCGTTGTCATTATAAGTTTATCAGAATGTAGATGAGAATACCTAAAACTATTGTCAACCCAACAATTTGAATTATTCTGTTTGTCTTGACTTCTTTTTTTAACAACTGGTTTTGTTCAGACAACAGTTTAATTATTTCAGCAGTCTTTTCATTTGTGTGCGAAGCAAAATCTGAAGTAACTTTTTCCTGAGAATGTTTTATATAGTCTTTGGTTGAAGAAAACCCACTACTTAAATTATGGTTTGTTTCATCAAATCCCTTTTCAATTTTTTCCTGGGTACGCTGAATAGAAGTTTGAAGATTCCCAATCCCAATATTGATTGAAGAAATTTGATTGTCTATTTTATCTAACCTCTCTGGAAAATTTATTTTTCGTAATTCTGCGAAGTAGTCAGTAATTGACTTTTCTAATTTTTTAGTATCCTCAATAAGCTGACTTAAAAGTTTTGTTTTATCTTTTAAATCGGTTATCATTGACTGCAATTGTTTTTCAATCGAATCAATTTTTTCTTTGAAGTCTTTCTGTAAATTTTTACGGTGGATTTCTTCAATTGATTTTAATTCAGCAAGCAGCACAGAAATATTTTTCAATATATCTGCGGCTGATTTGGCAACTTTTGCAGCTTCATCAATGTGTTTGACAGCTTCGGAAACTGTTTCAAGTTCCGTTTGCAGTTTCTCTAATTTATCAATTACTTGTTGTGATGGCATTATTATAATTTTTTAGAAATTTCGATTTGAACTTTTTAAGCCAGTTTAAATTCTTTGTTGTGTAGTAATCATCATCAACATCTCCAAAGAATTCATTGGGAATTTCTCCTATATGACGTTTGATATTTTTCTTAAACCGGAAAAAGAATTTTTCAAAGTTAAAAGTGTCAGGTTCGAGTTCACTCCAATTATTTATTCCAATTTTTAATTCTTCAATCGCCTCTTTTACCAACTCCGGAGAATTAGGTGAAAGAAGATAAAGAGAATATGATTTTAGAATATTAAATTGGGGTGCACCGCTTGTACCTCTTAGCATTCGCATTGTTGCTCCTCTCAAATGCTTTATGTTGTTTACGATTGCTCCATTATCATCAAAATCAATAATCTTTTCGATGTATTTCCAAATAGTTTCCTCAATTGGTAGATTATAAACAAAATCTTTGTTCAAATCAGCATCAACGGTTTCTCCTGTTTCTGTTTGTGCTACGTTTCCGTCTCTTGAATATTTGGCATTGAAATAATAATAGATATTTTCTTTGATTTTCTTTGATTGTTCAATTGGGTCTGCAATAATAATTGTTTCATTGCACAAACCAACCATATCATCAATTGCCCGTTTTCGCTTATCAGCAATTTTCTCGTAAATGAAATTTGTCAGATGCTCCAGACACTTACTTATGACAGTTGCATTTTCGCTTGAATTAAAATCGTTTAAACAATTTTCTTTTAGTTTTCGTGCTTCTTCCTTTGAAGTATATCTTTCAACCAATGATTGATAGTTTGAAAAATACTGGTCATTTGTTTTCTTACTTAGTTTAACCTTGTAAACCTTTTGCTGATATTCTATTGTGTATGTATCTATTATGTTTATGCTGGTTAAACGGTAAATTGCTTTTGCTGTGTCATCTTGATTCCTTGGTATGTAATACCTAACCTTCAACATTTCTGTATCAAGCAAAAGACTTCTGTCCTCTTCATTCGTTCATGGTAGGCTCTGTATAAAATCCTCAAAGCTATTATCCCATTTTATTGCATCTTTGAATTTACTTTTTAAATTTAATTCTGAAATTCTACTGTTTCTCAAAAGCCATTGTATTCGACTGCTTTGTTTGAAATATTCAAAGTGTTTTTCAAATGCAAACTCGTCTGCAATTTCAAATCCGCCTTTTTCATCCTTACAGTAAAACATATTCTTAAACGGTATTGTAATTGGCAATGAGGAATCAAAGTCAACAGCATTTAATAATTGTTCAAGTCCTAAATGTGATTCTGTGTTTGCTGTTTGAGTATTTAAGAAAGTTCTTGTTTCTTCTTTGTTTAAATTTTGAAAATTCGGAATGAACGAATTTACAATTTCAAGATACTCGTTAGCTAATTGCGTGCTTGCAAAATTAGAAGTCGTTTTATTTTGAATATCAATCCGACCTATATTTATGTTTTGACTGTTTTTAATAAAAATAATATGAGTCCAATCTCTATCTGGTGCTCCATTTCTTCCTTGAGTAATTCCTCCTAATTTTAAATCCAATTCATCGTCAAAAACTTCGTTTAATTTGTCATTCAGCAAACGCAGGTTTGTAATGTTTGGGAAGAATATTTTATTTCTTAGTTCCCAAATAACACTTCTTTCTTTATCTGCGCCTTTAAAAGAAGTTTTATAAAAATTATCTAAAACTTGTCTATCTCTTCCAATTTGATTATTGTAAAGAATAATTGATAACGATGTTTTACCGTCTCTACCTGCCCTGCCACTTTCTTGAACAAAAGATTCAATTGAAGAAGAAATGTTACTGTGAATTGTCAAACGAACATTTGGTTTGTCTATTCCCATTCCAAAAGCTTTTGTCGCAATCATTACTGATGCTTCATTTTCTTTAAATAATTTTAGGTTTTCAAAAGATTCTTTGTCCAATATCTCACGATTTACATCATTACCAGCGCCAACGAAGAAAACCAAATTATCATTCGTGCATTTTGGTTTAAGGAAATCGGCTAAGGTCTAATAATAACAGCAAATTGTTTATATTTGCTTCATGAAACAAATCACAGAAATCAAGGCAACCTTTAAGAGTTTGCCAGTATCGAC
>JAGUXE010000220.1 GCA_020061995.1 Ignavibacteriales bacterium
AACTCAGGCATTACAATAATTTGAGCCCTTTTTATTATTTGTCAGAGTTAAATACAAAAAAAATTAATGAGTGCTCAGTGCAGGGAAAGTATGATTAAATTAATGTTAACTCACCTTACGCAGATGTCATGCTGTTCGCCGCGGCGAATCATTTCAGTATCCCAATATTATGGGGAAAACAGATCCCGAAACGAGTTCGGGATGACGGATAGTGTTTTTTACATATCTTTTGCGTAAGGTGAGTGTTAATTCTAAAAATGCGCAGTTGCTGCTGAGATTGATCCCGGATTAACCAGAGAAAATAGCAATGGAAAATATTTATAAGATTATGTATAGGCTGGGACTGTTGTAATTTAGCTTTGTACGAGAGAAGATGAATGCTATTAAATCTAACATAGGAAAACAGACAGTGGAAAAATTCCAATTTTCACAAATGAGAAGAGTGACTCAAAATAGAATCATACTTCCTGTTTTGGTATTGGCAGCTTGCTTAACAATCACTTACTTTAATTGGGATTTTGCTGATACAGCCAGAAAAAATGAACTCCAATCTTATTTTGAATATCGAGCAAGAGATGTTAAGGAACGGATTGAGCAGCGGATTATTGGTTATAAGCAAATACTAAAAAGTACGCGCGGTTTATATAATGCAATGGTTAATGTCAATCGTTCGGAATTCCGTACATTCTTTAATTCTCTAAGTCTCGACAAAAACTATCCGGGCATACAAGGGGTTGGCTTTTCTTTAATAATACCGCCAGATCAGATAAGGAAACATATTACAAGCATTCGTAAAGAGGGCTTTTCTAACTACAATATCTTGCCGGAAGGTAAACGGGAAATCTACACTTCTATAATTTATCTCGAACCATTCAAAGATCTAAACCTTCGTGCATTTGGATATGATATGTTTTCCGAGCCGGTTCGCAGTAAAGCAATGGAAAGAGCACGCGACTTAAATGAAACTATAATTTCCGGGAAAGTTAATCTAGTTCAGGAAACGGGCAAAGCAGTGCAAGCGGGTTTCCTCATCTACTTGCCGATTTATAGAAATGGAACATCACACACAACTCTGAGTGATAGACGTACTAACATAATCGGTTGGGTTTATTCTCCTTTTAGAATGGGTAATTTCATGGAAGGTGTTTTCAGTGAACGAGGCGGAGATCTTGATGTTGAAATTTATGATGGTAAAAAGATTTCGAACGCAACGAAAATGTATTCTTCCAATACTCACAACGCGAAGCATGATCATCCAGCGACAATAAAAAAAATGATTGATTTTGATGGGCACGAGTGGACGATCTTAATTAATTATACACCTCAATTAGAATCTCGATTAGGATTAAATCCTGCAAATGTAATATTGATCGTTGGATTTAGTTTATCCGTTTTGCTCACGATGATCACATATCTCCTTATAAATAAAAGGATTATTACTATTAGTGCCGCTAAAGAGCGCAAGATAGCCGGAGATTCGTTGAGGCAACTTCAAGAAGACCAGCAGATATTGCTCGATAACATACCCGCATGGGTTTTCTTTAAGGATACCGAAAACCGATTTATCCGTGTTAATAAAACTTTTGCCGATGTCATGGGAATGACTATCGATCAATTAGAAGGTAAATCTCTTTTTGATATTTTCCCGAAGGATCAAGCTAATGCATTCTGGAAAGATGATTTGGAGGTAATAGCATCTGGTACATCCAAAAATAAAATAATTGAATCAATGCGATCTCCGAAAGGAAATATTTGGGTGCAGACAGATAAAATTCCGTATAGAGATGAGCAAGGGAATATAACCGGTTTGATTGGTTTTGCTCTCGATATAACCGACCGTAAAAATGCAGAGGTATCTTTGCTCGAATCTCACCAAATCATTGAAGGAATAGTTAACTCAATACCGGTAAGAGTTTTCTGGAAAGATATGAATCTGGTTTTCTTGGGTTGTAACAAACTTTTAGCACAAGATGCAGGTTTCGAAGATCCAAAAGAAATTATTGGGAAAAATGACTTCCAAATGAAATGGGAAAAACAAGCTGAACAGTACCAACAAGATGACCGGGAGGTAATTGAAAGCGGCAGACCGAAACTACACATAGAAGAACCTCAGACAACTCCCGATGGAAACATCATCACGCTTCTTACAAGCAAGATACCTTTGCTGAATTCTGCAGGAGAAATTATCGGCGTACTCGGAACATATGTAGACATTTCCGAACGCAAACAGGCGGAAGTTGAATTAAAGAAAAGCTATGACCAAGTGACCAAAATCAATGCAGAAAAAGATAAATTCTTTTCTATTATAGCTCACGATCTAAAAAGTCCTTTACACGGTTTTTTAAATTTAACAGAACTAATGGCGGATAAAACAGAAGAATTTTCACCGGCTGAATATATTGAACAAAGTAAATCGTTGAACGATGCCGCCGTTAATCTTTATAAACTTTTGGAGAATCTGCTTGAATGGGCTCAAATACAAAAAGGCTCTATTAACTTTACTCCAAAAGAATTGGACTTATCTTTAATGGTTTCGCAAAGTATAGATACAATTAAACAACGGGCACTTCAAAAAGGAATTATAATTATTAATGAAGTAGATAGTTCACAAAAAGTCTATGCAGATGGAAAAATGATTAGTACAGTACTCAGAAACCTTTTATCTAATGCAGTGAAATTCACAAGAACGGGTGGAAGTGTTGTTGTAAAATCCAAACATACTGAAAATGAGACTATAGAAGTTTCGGTTGCCGATAATGGTGTTGGAATAGCGGAAAATGATGTTAAGAGACTTTTCAAAATAGAAGAAAAAGTTAGTTCTCAAGGAACCGATGGCGAATTAAGTACAGGATTAGGATTATTACTTTGTAAAGAATTTGTTGAAAAACACGGCGGGAAAATCTGGGCGGAGAGCAAATTAAATATAGGCAGCACATTTTATTTTACCATGCCAAAAAAAGTCAATTAAAATACAAAAAGGTTCACTTGGTCTATTCTTATATGGTATAACATCGAAGTAAAATATTAACTCATCTTACACAGAATTATACTTTACATAACCACGATTCGCCTCGGCGAATTAAGTCGTGGAAAAAATGAGAGAGAGAACTTCGGCTTTAGCCACAAAACAACTTATTTTTGTGGCTAAAGCCTGTATTTATCAAGTTGATCATACCACGTCCTGAAGGACGTGGTTATTCAATCACAACTTTTGCGTAAGGTCAGTTATTAACAAATAAAGCATCAAGAAGCACTTGAATAGACATATTTACTTGCCAAAAAGATTTAGTTCTTTTTTTACCTTTAAATGGATAGGTTTCTGCCTTAAATAAGTGTACTTTTTGAAGCAATGTGAAGTAGTAGTATGATAAAAATTAAAAAGATTGAATCAGCTGATAAACCATCTCCGTTAAAAATCAAATTCAAATCCGCAGATGAAGTAAGTGAGTTTGCCGAAAACATAATCGACACCATACGTGAACCGTTACTTGTATTGGATAAAGATTTAAGAGTAGTTAAAGCCAGTCGT
>JAGUXE010000396.1 GCA_020061995.1 Ignavibacteriales bacterium
GAAAAAATTACAATTCAAATTAAAAAAAGTAATTCTTTAAGTCTAATTAAATCTATTTAATAATACTGAATCAGTCTTGATTTTAATATTATTTATGAAATGGAATGAATTTAATTTCACCGAATGATGATAGACTAAGCAGATAATTATGGTAAGACGAGATTATGTGACTAAATTTTAAGAAGGTTCACCCAACCAATGCAGTATATAGCTTTGATTTGCCTAGAGTGTTGACGAGACTAATTTCTTCATTAGTAACCGGTGTGTCGGGATCACCGAAAAACTGAGTATCATTGCGGTCTTTTTGTGTTATCGCCCTTGCTCTTGCTATGTTAAGAAGAGATAAGTTTTCTACGATAATATTATTTCCGCTAAGTGCATCAACTTTTCCTTCAATGATATACGGACCCATTGAAAGAGTTAGATCTCCAAACCTCTTATATGATTCGGGGAATATCACAGCTTCAAATGTTCCGGTTAAATCTTCCAACGAAAGGAACTTCATCAGCTCTCCCTTGCTCGTCTTAATTCTTTTTGAAGTCATAAACCATCCAATCATTTTAATTCTTCTGTTATGATACTTATTCATCTCAGATGCATTGATGATTTTCATATCTTTAGTTTCAGAAAGAAAGAACTGAAGAGGGTGACCGCTTACCATATAACCAAATAGCTCATATTCATAAACACATTTCTCCTCAATAGAAAAATCAATATCGGTAACGATATCCACTTCAAGCTTACTGAGATCATTTGCAAAAAGATTATCACCGTGCGCTTCAATGATATTCTTTCTCTTAAAATAAAGAGATAATAATCTAAGTAAAGTAGGACGGGTTAAACCAAAACAATCCATCGCCCCGCATTTGATAAGTGACTCAGTCGATTCATAACCTAACTTTGTACGACTAAGATAATCAATGAGCGAAGTATAATTTCCGTTACGCTTTCGCTCGCTTACAATAACATCAGCAAAACTTTTCTCGAAGTTTTTAATCGCAAGAAAACCGATTCTTATTTGGCTATCAAAACCGATATAATTATATCTGCTTTCATTAATATCGGGGAGTAATATTTTAATTCCCATTCGGACAGCTTCAGTAATGTATACTGCAGTTGAGTAATAACCTCCACCGTTATTCAATACCCCCGCCATAAATGCAGCCGGAAAATGTGCCTTCAGATAAGCAACTTGAAAAGAGAGAATGCCGAATGATGCACTGTGAGCCTTACAGAAAGCATATCCGGCAAAAGATTCAATCTGCTTCCATAAAGATTGAGATACAAACTCAGAATAACCTCGAGATTTACATCCGTCAAAAAACTTATCGTTAATAAGCTGCATAGCTTTATGAGACCTCATCTTTCCACTCATTGCCCTCCTTAAAAAATCAGCTTCATCCAAAGTTAAACCGACAACGTGATGAGCTACTTTAATCACATCCTCTTGATAAATCATAACTCCATAAGTATCACTTAAATACTTCTCCATTTCTGGGATAAGGTATTTTCGTTTAGCCGGATATTTATGCCTCTCAATAAACTCCTTCATCATACCACTTTCTGCAACACCGGGACGAATAATAGAAGAGACAGCAGTAAGCATTTCAAAAGTTGTGCAGTTAGTCCTCTTAAGAAGAGACCTCATACCGGGACTTTCTATGTAAAAACAGCCTATTGTTCTCCCCTCACTGATAAGAGACTTAGTTTCCTTATCATTAAATACCTCCCGATAGTTAAAGATGTTAAAGCCGGTCTTCCTAATAACCCGTTGTACGGCATCATAGACCTCAATAACCTTGATATTACCATGAGGTCGGTAATCCGACATCTCCAAAAGATTTTCCTTGATCGTATCCATAATATTTTATAAAATTGTAGTGCACATTTGCGCACTAACTTATAAAGTTAAAATTAAAGAATCAAGGGATTGATAAAATTATGTTTACTCTTCATGCACACTCAAATTACTCATTACTTTCTGGAACGATCAGGATTGAGGAGTTAGTTACTTTTGCTAAAAAACATGGGAGTCATTATGTAGCTTTGACAGATACTAACGGAATGTCTGGGTTAATCAAATTTGTTAAACTATGTATAGAGCAGAATATTAAACCAATACTTGGGAGCTTAGTTGATGATCCAAAAGATAAAAAGTTATATGCAGTCTTTATAGCTAAGAATAATGAGGGGTATGCACAGCTCTGTAGAATAATAACAACCCGTAAACTGAAAGAAGACTTTTCGTTGATTGATTTATTTTCTGAAAGTCTCAACAACTTATATGTAATCACTTCATCAATTGAACTATTAAAAAGCATAAAGTTCTCACCCGAATTAAGACAGAACTTATTTGTTGAACTGATAGTAACTCAAAAAGCTAAACCGAAAACCAGAGAGTTATATGAATATGCAAAAGAGAATAACCTTCAGGTAGTGGCTTCACATCCGGCATATTTTGTTAGCAAGGAAGATTTTAAGCTGCATCAGGTTGTAACTGCAATCAGGTTAAACGGAGTGATTGATAATATCTCTGAAGAGTCGTTGGAAGACGAGGAGTATTATTTAATGAAACCGGAGGAGTTTAATCAGACTTGGAAGGGATTACCGGAAGCTGTATGGAATGCCGACAGAATAGCTCACAATTGTCAGGTTGATTTGAAGTTGGGAGAGTATAAATTCCCCGTATATCAACTGCAGGAAAAAGAAGAGACCCCCTTTTCATATTTGTGGAAAATAGCATTTCAGGGTTTGGCAAGGAGATATCAACCATTAACCGAACATGCGATTAAGAAGCTTCAGTATGAACTTGAGGTTATAGATGAATTAGGTTACAGCGAATATTTTTTGATTGTATGGGATATTATCAGGGAAGCAAAAGCGAGAGGGATAATGCACCTCGGGAGAGGTTCAGCCGCGAACAGTTTGGTCTCATATTGTTTGGGATTTACTGAAGTAGATCCGATTGAGCAGAATCTTTACTTCGAACGGTTCTTGAACAGAGGAAGAGCATCACCCCCTGATATTGATTTAGATTTTTCATGGAGGGAGAGAGATTCGATAATTAAGTATATCTTCGACAAGTACGGTTATGATAAAGTTGCAATGATATCAACTACAGTGACATTCAGAGCAAGGTCTGCATTCAGAGAAGTTGCAAAGGTATTCGGATTATCCAATATGGAAATCTCCGAATACAGTAAATACATCCCGTGGTCAACAGCGGAAGGATTACCGTCGATAGTAGCGAAGTTCCCTCAAGCGAAGTCGATAGATATAACAATTGATCCTTGGAAGTCGATATTGAAGTATTCATCAAAGTTGTCTGAATTTCCTCATTATTTGAGTATCCATCCGAGCGGAATAATTATAACCAAGAATAAGCTTACTGATTATGTAGCCCTTGAGTATGCGAAGAATAAGGGCTTGGGTTTGATAGTCACCCAACCGGATATGTATTCGATAGAGGATATCGGATTGGTAAAAATTGATATATTAAGTCAAAGGTCATTGGGAGTATTAAAAGAGACTATGAAGATGTTAAATGAATTTGGTGAAGATGAAGAGGAGGAGAACTTGAATGTTTATTCGATAAAATAAATTATTCCTCAACCTCATCACACCCTATCAAATAAAACTCCCTCCACAATTCGGTATAAGAAAAACATACTAACCAAAACAAGGAGTTACTATGTCTTTCACAATAGGGTGCGATCCCGAACTCGCATGCTACAAAAACGGCTCTTTTACTTCTGCTCACAACTACTTCAAATCAAACAGCAGCTTCGGACTCGACGGCTGTGAATCCATCGCTGAAATAAGACCCGGCTTCTCAGAATCTCCAATCGACCTTACAGCCAAAATAAAAACAATCCTCGAATACGGACACAAAAAAGCACCGGACATTGAATTCTACGCCGGTCACTATCACTCCGGATATGCCATCGGCGGACACATTCACCTATCAGTTGCCCCAACCGCTGAGGTTGTGGATGCACTTGATACAGTCCTCTATTCCCTCAGTAACTGCATAGACGATAAAACACAACGACAAAAACGGGAGAAAACCGGCTATGGAAAAAGAAGAGCATATCGTAGAAAAGCGTATGGCTGTGAATATAGAAGCCAAGGCTCGTTTTTGCTGAGCATTTCTACCACACTCGTAACCCTTACCCTTGCTAAGCTCGCTGTTCTTGGTGTAACGGAAAACGAACTCAACTTTCCCAATCTAAAAGCACGACAACACTCCTCCACATTCCTCAAGAACCTAAAGAACTATCTCATTACCATCCCCGAGGACTGCAGAGAAGGGCTTAAAGAACTCGATATGCTCCTTGATAAAAAACTTGATTGGAACAGAAACATATTACCAAACTGGGGAATAGGAGTAAACTGATATGTCAAGAACAAACTGCCACATCTGTAACGAACCCCTAAACGAAGATCAAATTCGCTGGGCATTTGATGATCCACTCTGCGAATCTTGCTTTAGTGAAGGTTATACCTACTGCTCACAATGCGATACCCTTATCTCCCGCTCTGAGACTCAGTATGATAACGACTCAGAACCATTCTGCAGCGACTGCTGGCAAGAGCACAACGACGATGACAGCCCTAATAATCCTAAAGTCTATGATGCAGACCGCTCACTAATAATTGAACTATCACGTTGTTGGCTACTTGGTAAAAAACCAAAGAAGAGTATAATCACAGTAAACCCGAACGACCACTTACTCTTACGCATAAGAGACAGAATCGGATTAGTAGATAACCCCATTTATCTTTTCGGATTACAAGACAGAGAAGAGTATCAGCTCAGTGTAACTAAAAATCTAATGGAAGATGTAAGAGAGTTTATACTACTCAACGGATTAGATTGGAAGATAATAGAAGGGATGGGATGTAACAGATTAGGGATAGCTTATTCACTCCGTTCCCAATACACTAACACGATTATTGATCTCATCAAAGAGCTGACCCAAGTAAGGGAAAAAGTTCTAGTCTGATAATTATTACACCTACCTATTTATAAACAATCACACATTCAAGGAGAAAAATATGTGCGGAATAATGGGATATTATGCTTTCGGGCGTAGTTTACCCGACAAAAATAAAATTACAGAGATGTTCCAACTGCTTGAATCAAGAGGAAGAGACGCATCCGGTTATGCATATATTGAAAACGGTCAACTTAAAGTTAACAAAGCACCGATTAAATCATCAGAACTTATAAAATCTTCCGCTTGGAAAACCCTCCCACTCCCAAAAATAATGATTCTCCACACAAGAATGAAAACACAAGGAGACCCCAAAAACAACTCAAACAACCACCCCATCTTCTCTAAAAACGGATTGGCTATTGTTCACAACGGGATGATCTACAACGATAAAGAGATATTCGGGAAGAATAAAAGAGATGCAGAAGTAGACAGCGAAGCAATCCTCGAAGTCCTTACTTCATATAAGAAGGGAGATAAGATTAAGAGAGTATTTGACCGGCTTGAAGGTTCATTCGCATTTGCACTAATAGACAAAAACAGCCCCGAACTTCTAACACTCGTAAAAAAAGATAACCCTATTGAACTCTACTTCGATACACAATCAGATATCCTCTACTTCTGTTCAGAAAAAGAGATAATGCAAGATGCTCTTGAACTAAAGCAGTCAACTCTTAGGGGGTTTAATTTGGGTGAAGGAAGCTTTCATCATTACTCAATGGGGAATAACTACTCACTAATAGTGAACAGTGAAGGAGTGGTATCATACAAAAAATACCGCTCAGCAAGAGAACGTTGGGATTATCGGTACGATTATCATAAACCGATTGAAATGGATGAGGCATATATCGAATGTCCTTGGTGTTACAGCACCACTATATATGACGGAACAAAACTTAACAACCAATGCGAATATTGCGGTAATCCGTTAGAGGAGGCATTATATGTATAGCCCCAAGATAGATGAGACACTAATCCCGATTCTTTACGGATTAAAAAAAGAGATTAAAAAACCGATGACGCACATCGTAAACGAAGCATTGAAAAAATACATTGCAGAATTAAAGGAGTTAAGCAATGACAGAGATAGTATTAAAAATAGTAGAAGCAGTACTGAAAGTCCTAAAGAAAGAGAGTAAACGGAAATGAACTGGATAATAATTGTGTTGGAAATAGCAGTTCTTGTATTAATCGCATTATCGGAGGGAGAGGATGAATCAGATTGAAGAGTTCGGGAATTTTCTCGATGAACTACTCGCAGAAGCTGAACAGAATGAGGAGTTGCAAACAGAGAGTTATTTTGATTTACAGCTTATTCAGTTGAGGGAAATTAAATCTCAGATAACCAACAACTTCTCAGAAGCAGAAAAAGAGATAAAAATCATTAACGATTGGGTAATCAGAAAAAACTTAGTTCTTCAAGAAAGGATGAAGTTTATAGAATTGAGACTTGAGACGTTTATCAAAGAGAGGAATGTAAAAACCCTCGACCTACCAAACGGAGTGCTAAAGCTTCACAAAAAACCGGATAAGGTTGAGATTACCGATTTAGAACTCTTTCTGAAGAATGCAAAACCGGAAATGTTATCTATTATACCCGAAACTATTAAACCCGACTTGAATAAAATTAAGTCATACGTAAAAACACATCTCTCCCCTCCTCTTGGAATATCAATAACCAAAGGGAAGGAGGAGTTTTCATATAAACTAATCGAAAGAGAGGAGATTAAAGAATATGCCGGAACGGAAGAAATTGGAGTTGGTTCTGAATCAACCAACCCTCTTAGAGCTGTTGTATGATAAGCCACAGATTGGTAACTCACAGTACGGTGAGTATTATCTATATTCCGTACGAAACGGTGACGGAGCTACAGAATACTCATACTTTGCACCGCCGGAAGTTCATGATAAGCTCAAGGAGTTAAAGAGAGGAACTAAAATTATCATTACTAAATCAGCCGAGCAGAAAGGGAATAAAATAGTTACTAAGTATGATATTAATCCGGAGAAGAAGGAAGAAGTTATTGAAAATATTGATTCGTTCTCCGATAACTATTATGAGTTGATGCTGAAGTCTTGTCGTGATGCGGTAAAAATACAGAACGAACTTGGAGGGCTAATGGATGCGAAGTCTGTTGCAGTAACTCTCTTCATTGCAAGGAGCAGAATGTAATCAAACAAAAAGAGGTTTTGATAGGAGTCAAATTAAAAGCGGACCGGATGTTAGTTACATCATACAAAGTGCCACGCTGCCTCTTTTTGATTGAACGAATTAGAGATAATTAATTATTTTTAAATATCATTTTTCTAGGGGATAAACATGACCTACGATCTAAACAGATTTCTAAAAGCTCAAGAAATCAGTTACAATAACGCATTCTCAGAAATAAAACTCGGCAAGAAAACTTCTCATTGGATCTGGTTTGTCTTTCCTCAAATCAAAGGGTTAGGGTTTAGTGATATTGCTAAATTATATGCAATCCAAGACCTTGATGAAGCTAAGGCTTACTTAAACCACCCGATTCTCGGTGTTAGATTAATCGGTATTACAAATGAGCTTCTTAAACATGAAGGATTAACTGCAAACTCAATATTCGGTAATCCCGATGATTTGAAACTCCACTCTTCCATGACTCTTTTCTCTCAAGTAGATGATTCCGAAGAAAAGCTTTTTATGAAGGTTATAGATAAGTTCTTCAACGGTTACTTGGATAATAAAACTCTTAAGATTATTGGTAAGTAAACAAAAAAAAAGAAAGGGACTCCATGAACTTACAACTGAAGAAAGATTTAGCCCCCGGTTATGAAAAGTTTTTTGAATCAAATAATCTTGAAATAAAAACAAAGAAGTTCTCTGACTTCGCCGCTCTTAAGGATTTAGTTGCCGATGGTAAAAAGCATTTAACCGAATTAACTCCGATTCAATATATAGGAGATACTAAGTTTGATTTGAGTTATCATAAGTGTATCAGATTCCTCTCGATTCAAGAAGAGACTCTTATCAAGGGAATAAAAAGAGATGAGAATATCGAATCATTCAAACATCTGTTAAATGTTTACTTGGATGAAGTAGAGTATGATTATGCCTATAAAGCTATGCCGGCTTACATGAAAAGAAGATATATAAAAGGAAGTGTATCATTTATAACATCCAACTTCGGACATCCGGAGCATTCGGGGTCAAATTGTATTCACATACATTTAGTACCTACTGAAATTGGTCAAGTGGCTGCTGTATTTACACCCGGTATCGTTTTAAGTACCGGAGTTACATCAGAGCAAGTAAATGCAGTATTGGAGAAGGGGGAGAAAGTAAATGTATTTGCGATACCGGATAAAGCAAAGATGGTTGTAATTATCGTTGACCGTTCGAAAGATACTGTCGATGGGATACTTGAGTTAGCAAAGGAGAAAGCCTCGATGGCAAATAACCCGTTACTCGTTTTTCAAGGAGCAATCTCATTATACAAAGGACTATTTGAACCGGAAGAGCATTTTAGAGGGATAATGAAATTAGGCATAAACGCCTCAGTCTTCTTTCCCAAAATATCTGATTTAGAAAGGGTCAAGGCATTGTTGGAGTAAGGGTGCTTTTACTGCTTGCGTTTATATCGAATAAACTCATTTAGAATTAAGTGATCACGATAAAATATACTATAAATCTCTTATTTTTATAAATATGTTTTCCATAATTAAAATAGTTACATGGGTTCTAGCAATTTGAACAATGAATAAATATTTGTCGACCTAAATTTTTGAATTGAATGGAGTTATAAAACAAATGGACAAAAGAAAAAATGATATACAAGAAAAACTCAGAAGTTTTATCAAAAATAATGGGAAGAAAATTTTTAGCGACCTGGCA
>JAGUXE010000380.1 GCA_020061995.1 Ignavibacteriales bacterium
AATGGTTCAACTATTTCATCTTCACAAACAGCATTACAAAATGCAGTTAATAACGGTAATGCATTATACTCCCCTTTCAAGATTGTATTAACTCCCGAAAGATTTTCAAATAATGTTTTTAATGTTAATGTAAAGATTTATAGGGATTCTTCCGATAATACAAATTTCAGCAAAACCATGTTGAGAGTCGGAATAATTGAAAAAACTATAGCTTCTCCCCCCGGAGGACTCGAAGCTGTTTATTATGATATAACAAGGCGTATGCTGCCAAACGCAAAAGGAACTTTGATACAGATTCCGGAACCCAGTGAGTTTGTGGAGTATGATTTACAATACGTCGCAGATGAACAATTTTTACAAGCTGTTAATTTGAACAACTTGAATGTAGTGGCATTAATCCAAAGTGATGCTTCAAAGGAAATATACCAGTCGGCATCTGCAGAAATAGTTTTATCAAATAATCTTAATGCCGCCTTTATTAGCAGCGAAACTTTGGGAGCTGCACCTGTTGAAATTACTTTCACAAATTATTCAACCGCAACTGACTCGACAACCATAACTTCATGGAAGTGGGATTTTAACGATGACGGAATAATCGATTCGGAAATTGAGAACCCTATATATACGTTTGATGGTGATACTGTTTTTTCGGTGACTTTATCAGTTAGTGATGGAATAAACCAACATACAAGAAAATTCAAGGATTTAGTAACATTGCTTAGCAATTCATCAGATATTTTAGTTGTTAACGGAATTCACTATTCAACTTATCCGGCAGAGTTTGCAAACTTTTACAATAATTCAGCCCCTTTCGGGAATCACTCAGTTGATATTTGGGATCTTTTTGGAGATCAAGATTTTAATTACAAAGCAAATCAAAATATTCAACAGGTACATTTATTCAATAGAACCATTCCGACTTCAATATTGAATAAATATAAAAAAGTGATATGGCTAGGTAATAATTATAGCGGAGATTTGAATTTTTGGAAAGCTGACCAGGTTTTAGCATACATTAAAGGAGGAGGTAATTTTTTACTTGCCACAAGATGGGCTAATGCATTTCTAACCGGTGAATTGAAAAGCTATTCGGGTATTTCAACTGTCAGCAGTGATCAGACTATTGCCACAATTGTAGCAATGGATGATAGTCTTGTTGATATGGCTTCTCTATCTGTAAATTCATTTACTCATTATGTTACTTTGGATACAACAAGTGAAGCAATTCCAATTTTTGATAATTCCACCACACCTGATAATTGGGTTGCTGGTTTCAGACTCCATAAAGATGATGAAGGAGTTTTCATATTTATTGCAGGACGACCTTACCGTTATAATAACACGGCTTCTTTTCAGAATTATGATTATATAATAAAAAATTGGATGACAGCATCACCACCTGTGACTATTCAAGATAATGATCTGGAAATCGGAGGATTTGAATTATCACAAAATTTCCCTAATCCATTTAATCCAACAACTAAAATAAATTGGACAATTCCTGAAAATGGGGTTGTAACTCTAAAAATCTATGATATGCTTGGAAGAGAAATTTCAACATTAGTTAATGAGTTTATGCAGATGGGTAGGCATTCAGTAGAATTTAATGCCTCATCTTTAGCAAGCGGAGTTTATTATTATCAATTGAGGTCGAATAATTTTACTTCGACTAAAAAGTTGTTGTTATTGAAGTAAATAATATTTTCTTCGAGGCTTAGTGGCATAATTCTTTTTTGCCACAAAGGCGCTAAGGCAAAAAGTTAAAACTTAGAAGAGTACACGCCAACACTCGCGGTCATTCTGACGGCTGTCAGAATCTCTACATTGTTAAGAGATGCTGAACCAATTCGCCGAGGTGAATCGTGGTTATGTAAAGTATATTATGAGTAGTGTGACTTAAAAAGCCGATAATAATAACAATTGAAAATCTTACTAAAAACTTAAGACCAAAATCAAGGCTTTGTAGATTTATTTTAATAATTAATTGTCTTTTGATTCAATAAACTTCAAGCATTCCCACCCTGAGTGGTTTATTTTATTCTTTGCTCTTCCAAAAAGTGGTGATCTATAGAACACATTTACACCATTACTAATGCTGGGCAAACGATAATTTGGAATTTCAAAACAATCACACCGTTCAGTTTTTGAGGTAGTGACGGTTGAATTATCTTCATAACTAATTTTTTCCGAACCATAAAATTTACTGATAGAGGAAATGTATTCGTTTACTTTTTCAGCATCGTAAACTGCTACACTTATTGCAGTATTAACAGTTTCAGATAAGCGTTCAAATCCATTATAAGCAAATTTAACTGCAAATGCATGAGTATCATTTTTGAGATAGTTGAGCTCTAAATGTTCAAGTGGAAGAATATCGAAGTAAGATAAATGAAGATTCTCGGGTGAAGCTACAATTAATTTTGCATACGAAGTAAGTTTGCCGATTGTGTATGGAGTGCCCCCATAACAAGTAGAAAGAATTAATAAATCGAATTTAGATGAGTTTTGAATAAACTTTTCCAACCCTTCAGCAAAATTATTTATCGAAAAATTCTGTTTTGGAGAAGAGGCATCGTAACCGGGAAGTGAAGTCTCTGGAATTTCATGACCAAAATAGAGAAAGAT
>JAGUXE010000151.1 GCA_020061995.1 Ignavibacteriales bacterium
CGAAACGTGATTAATTACGTTCATACAAAAGACTAAATCAAATTTTTCTTTCGGATTAAAAAGTTCTAATGGCGCTTCAATAAATTCCACATTCGGATATAAGTTTTTGCTAAAAACATTCAATGCTTCATATCTGTTTAATAGGGGATCGACTGCCGTGACTTGTTGGTCATTAAAAATCATATAAATACCCGATGGTCCGCAACCTGCATCAAGGATTCTGGTTTTGGGGGATAATTCTATACTTTCTTTTATTGTGTTGAATAGATTAGTCCAATATTCTTTTTTATTATTGAGATAGATTTGAGGATCTTTTCTATGTAGATATTTTTTCCACCATAGATATTCGAAAACTTGAGCAATTTTCCAACGAATAGTTTTATCCATTTTTTATTTCCCTTGGTTTGCGAGTCATATAAATATCGGGTTCTGATAACAGAGTAAAATCGAACTTTTCATACAATCCATGTGCATCTTTTGTTGCCAACATCCATTTCGTTGTTTGAAGTTTGGGATGTTCAATAATTGTTTTAATCAGCCACTTTGACAATCCTTTTCCACGCCATTCTTCAAGGATGAAAACATCAGCCAAATAAGCGAAGCGGGAGTAGTCGGTTATTACCCGGGCAAACCCAATTTGGATTTCATTCCGAAACAAACCGAAACAGAGCGAATTCTTTATTGATTCTACAATTTGCTCTTCCGGAGTTTCTGAAGCCCAATAGGAACGATGTAAATAATTCACAACCACATCAATCTGAATTTTAGTTTTATCTGTTGAGATTGTGAAGATATTGTCTGATGAAATTAATTTCTGTTCCAGCATATTATATTCATAAACTAAATAAACAAAAATAATCCTTTTTCTGCTTGGAAATACTCTTTTAAAAAGGTTTCAACTGAAATCATTTTTTGCTTAATTTATAACCAGATAAATATTCTTTTTATTCGCAACTACATTTTTATGAACGATTACTTTGTCTCTGAAATTAAAAACAATATTCCTGCCATAGCAGATTGCAGAGAAGAAATTCTAAAGTATGGAAGAAAGAACAAGCTTTCAAAGGAATGTTTATTCGGACTTGTTCTTGCTATTGATGAATTACTTATGAATATTGTTTTGTACGGATTTAACGATAATGAAAGTCATATTATCTTTTTAGAAATACGAATCGAAGACAATAATATTTACGTACAAATTGTTGACGATGGAATTCCGTTTGATCCTCAATGCGCACCAAAGCCGGATATAAATTCCCCGGTAGAATTTCGAACTCCGGGGGGACTTGGGATTTTTCTAGCTAAAAATTATGTCGATTCAATTGACTATGTTTTTGCAGATGGGAAAAACCGATTAAAGTTGCATAAATTAATTTTTTAATATTTATCTTCGTTCAAGAAGGAGAAGTAAGATGGAATTATCAGTTATAAAGCATGAGAATTATTCTTTGTTTGAAATTAATGGAAATCTTGATCTAATTTCCTCAGAAATTTTAGGAAAGAATGTCGATGCAATTATTGCAGATGGAGAAATCAATTTATTGATAGATTTTACTAATATAGAGTTTGTAAATAGTGCCGGATTAAGAGGACTATTTATTGCTTCAAATAAATTAAAGTCAATCAATGGGAAATTGAAATTATTTTCGCTTCAGCCTCATGTTAAAGAAATTTTTACAATAACCGGATTTAATCAAGCCTTAAATGTTTTTGACACGAAAGCCGAAGCGATGGAAAATATTTAGCAGCTATTCTTGCGGAGTCATTCCGTAAGATTGCCACTCTTCAAAACTTGGTCCGTAAATACCGGGCACTTTTAGTCCCGCTTGTCTCATTAAAACCGTCATCTGTGCTCGGTGATGAATTTCATGTTTTACAAGTGAAACAAGAATATCTTTCTTGATCCACTCTTCACCATACATATTAACTTTATCGTTCAGATTTTCATCTTTCCATTTTTCTAATAATGAAGGAGCGACAGATTCTGCTGCTTTTTTGTATTCATCAACAAGTAAAACTGTTGAAGATTTATTTTCTTCTGATGAAACAAAACTTTCAATACCTGCTTGAGTAAGCATTTCCCCGATGGTTTCTACGAGATGCCAGCCGAGTCTTCCAAGAGTTCTTCCGTTTGGAGTTACTTTTTGATTAAGGGATTCATCGTTCAAAGCTTCGAGTATTTTGATTGTGCAGCCGCTCTCGCGTACCCAATCATTGGTGAATGATTCAATGGTGTTATACATTTTTACCTGCAAATTATTGTGAATTGAAAAGCAAAACTTAGAAATATTTTCTCAAACAAACCTACTAAATTGTGATGAGTAAAATATCGAAACATCATTCGATTCTAAATCCAAAAACAAAAACTGCTCTTTTTTCAGCCGGATTTATTGTAAAACTTCCTCGGAAAGGAATGATAAATTCTTCGCTTATCTTTAATTTTTTTATTGCAGTAAATCCGATATTGTTGATTCCTCGCTTTATCGGTTTTGAAGGGTCGGAAGCATACCATCCCGATTTTTCGGACAATAAAGTCCCCACATAAAAAATACAGTTATATTCATTTATTGGAAATCTGTAACCAACTTCTAAATAAGCAGCATTTTCGGGATCGTTATAAACATCAATGGCGGCGAAAATTCGTAATGGAAATTTTGAGGGACCTTCGTAAGTGAAATTTGTTTCTAACACATGCGCCCCTAAACCTTTATCTTTATAGTTGAAGAAGTGATAATCGGGATCATTCGAAGGAAGAAGGGAAGGATAAAAATCAACAAACATCGGTGAAAATGTTCCGATTGGGGTTTTTATATGATAGCTTAAATATGTAACAAATGAAGAGCCGGATGTAACAAGTGTTTGAGAGCCAAGAACACTTAACTCTAAATTCTTCCAGGTAAATGAACCAAATGGTTGAATAACCGGACGTCCTTGTAAAACCGCTCCTCTCCAAACATAGGAAGAGAGAAAATCGGTGCTAAGTGAAAAGGAGAAATTGTTTTGGGATTGAGGAAGAGTCGGAAAAGAAAAGAAATAAACAGATAATAAAATCAATAATGATTTGCGCATCTCAACTCCCATAATTATAATGTTTAAACTCTATTCGATTTAAAACCAAAACGGAGACTCAACTTCTGAATCTCCGTTATAATTTAAATTTTCATTTTCAAAATTTCTTTTACAAGCCAAGGAAATCGTTGTAAATAATAAACGCCATCAGTAATAACAGTAATGCCAATCCGGTGTTCTGTATAACGATTTTAACTTTAATTGGAATTTCCCTTTTCATTATTCCTTCAATTAAAATTATTACAAGATGTCCACCGTCCAAAACCGGAAAGGGAAGAATATTTAATATTGCAAGGCTTAGACTTAATAATCCCAAGAACATCATAAAACTTGCAAATCCGGAGTCGGCGGATTTAGCTGCGAACTGAGCAATCTTTATTGGTCCTCCAAATGCCTTGCCAAATTCAATATCACCTGTTATAACTCGTTTCATCATAACAAAAGTTAACTCTGTCATTCGTGCAATATCTTTGGTTCCAAGAACGAATGATTCAAAAAATCCGTGAGTTACTCTTTCCGTTTCCCCCATAAAAGCATAACCCGCCAAAGCAATTCCGATTTTCCCATCTTTTCCGGGAACAACACTTAGAGTCACTGTGTCTTTATCTCGAAGGAGTGTGAGACTGATTGCTTTTTCTTTTGATTCGGTGATTGTTTTTATTGTTTGGGGAATTGTATAAATCTCAATGGAATCAATACTCAAAATAATATCGTTAGCTTTTACACCTGCAGAATCAGCGCGATTATCCTTCATAACATCGCCGATAACAGGTTTCAAATCCTCTACTAACAAAAATAAAGCTTGAGATTCATCGGAGGGGACTCGTGACTTAGGAACAAAAACTTCAACTTGTTGATTAGAGCGTTCAACTTTTACTTTGAGATCGCGTCCCATATTTTCAATAAACATTTGGTTGCGGACATCTTCCCAGTAAGTTACTTTTTGTCCATTAACGGCAAGGATTTTATCACCTGACTTAAACCCGACAGAATCGGCAAGACTCTGCTCATCTACATAGCCAAGTACTGTAGATTTGGTAAGATTTTTCCCGTAGAAGAAATTTGAACCCCAGAAAATCAGCAGAGAAAGAATAAGATTCATCAATACGCCGGCAGTAATAACAAAAACTTTTTTAGAAGTTGATTTCGATCTGAATTCATAAGGCTGCGGTGCTTTGTCTGCAAATTCCGTATCCATACTTTCGTCAACCATGCCGGCAATTTTTACATAACCGCCAAGTGGTAAAAGACACAAGCGATAATCTGTTTTCCCTTCACCGTCAAAATCTTTTGCTAATTCACCAAAAGTAAAACCGGTTAATTTATTATATCCGAATAAACGAAATCCAAAACCGATTGCAAACGCATCAACTCTCATTCCGCTTAACTTTGCTGCTGCAAAGTGTCCGAACTCATGAACAAAAACTAAAATTCCGATTGTAATTATAAAATAAATAACTTCTTGCATATAAGATTGATTCTCCTTATTAACTCAATTGCTCGGCAAATAATCGTGTCTCTTTATCACATTCAAAGATTTGATCAATATCCGGGTGTTTATGATTTTCTATTTTTTCTAAAGACTTATTAATAATATAAGGGATTTTCGTAAAACCGATTTTTCCCGTTAAAAATTTTTCAACAGCTACTTCATTAGAAGCATTTAATATACATGGTGCTGTTCCACCTGCTTCCATTACTTCAAAGGCTAACTTTAAGCATTCAAATTTATCAAAATCCGGTTCAAAAAAAGTAAGATTTTTTATTGCATGGAATTTTGTTTCAACATGACTTGCCGAAAATCTGTTTGGATAAGTTAGTGCATACTGAATCGGCAATTTCATATCAGGTGAACTTAATTGTGCTTTTATTGAACCGTCAATAAACTCAACCATTGAGTGAATAATCGATTGAGGATGGATCACGACTTCAATTTTATTTTTTGCGAGTCCAAATAACCAAAAAGCCTCAATAACTTCAAGCCCTTTGTTCATCATTGTTGCGGAGTCAATCGTAATTTTACTCCCCATCTTCCAGTTTGGATGATTGAGAGCGTCTGCGATAGTTACATTATGAAGCTCATCTTTTGAACGATGAAGGAAAGGACCGCCTGAAGCGGTTAAAATAATTTTTTCAACTTCACTTACTTTTTCTCCTACAAGACATTGAAAAATTGCGCTATGTTCAGAGTCAACGGGAATTAATTCTGCTTTATGTTCTTTTAGCAATCGAGTTACCATTTCACCGGCAACAACAAGGGTTTCTTTATTAGCAAGCGCAATTCGCTTTCCAAGTTTAATTGCTTCCAATGTTGGTGCTAATCCGGCAAAACCTACCATTGCCCCGACGAAAATATCATAATCGCACGTTGCGGCAATTTCTATTAAACCTTCTTCACCATCAAGAACTTTACAATCATCACCGATTTGCGAACGAAGCTCTATGGCTTTTAATTTATCGTTAACGGCTACAACTTTTGGCGAGAATAATTTTATTTGTTCTTTGAGTAGTTCAATATTCGAATTAACAGATAAAGCTTCAACAGAAAAATTATCGGGAAAAGATTTTACCACTTCAAGTGTGTTTACACCTATAGATCCCGTTGAGCCGAGCAGAACTATTTTTTTCATTTAAATTTTATTAATCTTTATGGTCAATTTTTTCTTATCGCAAATATTTATTAAAAGATACGACGTGAAGCAGCAAACAAAATATTCAGCAAAATAATTACATTCACACTGGTTGCTAATGCCCCTAATTTTTTAATATTTGTGTAAGTTGATTCATCAAGCGATGATTGGCTCTCAAGACTATCTTGAATTGCTAATCTAATTTTCTTTGCTCTTGGAATTAATAAGGCTCCGATAACCACAATTAGAATTATCATTAAAAATTGTTTAGTGTAAAGCCAATGGTTTGCCCCCGAAGCAAATTGAAAGAAGCCATAATCTACCCTGATAATAGACATTAATATACCTGTAACTAATATCCCGGACATTCCGACAATACCACTTATGTTCAATACTTTTAGCCATATCGAAATTAATTTACGCTCCCCAGATTTCCCCTTATTTTCGGAAATAGATTTTCTTAAAATTAAATCAGCCGGAAAAGCTCCAAACCAAATAGCCGAAGAAATAATGTGAATAACCCAAAGCAGAGTGAATAATATCATAAACAATCCTTTTCTTTTTGAAAATATAAGAAAAATTGGTTAGTTATATTGCCCAATAACCGATACATCATAAACAACAGAAATGAAAAATTCGTTCTAAATGTCTAATCCATCTAAATATTTTTTCATTACCTCATTTACTTTATCGCCACTTTCAAACGGGGAGAGATGTCCACAGTCCGGAATTACTTCAAAAATTGAATTCGGAATTTTATCTGCCATTAATTTCATTACAGGGGGAGGGGTAAGTGCATCAAACTCACCGCAAATAACCAAAACGGGGATTTTAATTTTGGATAAAGATTCGGCGGTATCGGTTCTGCCAAGCATTGCAAGAAGCGAGCCTTTAACTCCAATTGCGCTATTCTTTTTTGCTTCTTCGAGGAATGAAATATATTTTTCTCCTAACCTTTCGATTGAGCCTTTATAAAAACAATTCGGAACAAAATCGGAAATGAACGGAACAGGACCTTCGTTATTTATTCTTTTAATTCCGGCTGACCGCTTCAACTTTCCTTCATTACCGTCAGCATCACTGCGAGTATCCATTAATATCAATCCGCCGAACGTGTCCGGAAATTTTTCGATAGCACGAAGAGCGATATAACCCCCCATTGATAAGCCGCATAAAATCGGTTTATCAAGCTGTAATGTTGATATAATCTCCATTAAATCATCCACAAAAGATTCCATTGTGAATTGACCGTCACCTGCCGAAGAATTGCCAAGCCCTCTAATATCATAAGTTATGCAGCGATGATCTTTGTCAAAATACTCCGTCTGGTTTTTCCACATATTTGAGGTTAGCGGAAATCCATGAACAAAAAGGATGGTTTTTCCATTTCGAGTTCCGTTATCATAAACTTTTAATCCGTTTATTTCTTGCATAAAAATTCCTTTCTTATAAACCCAACCCGGGTTTGAATATAACTCCTTTGTTTTGCTGTCCGTTTATACGAACTGTAATTTCTTCATCAAAACAGAAGTGTTTGGTAAACTGTAATGTTTCAACCGGAGTTTCTTTTAGAAGCCAATCCCAATCAATAAATCCGCTTTTTCCTAAAGGACTCACAGTAAAATAACCTATACGAAACGAAGTGAGATTTTGAAAGAAGTGAGAACCTTGTGATGGAGTGACATCAAAATTCTTGAAGCCTGCCTCAACAATGACGCTTGCTCCGGAAATTTGATCCCATGTAACCGGAATGCCGAGCCAGTTATCAAGAGTTCCCCATCTTCCGACACCGATTAGAATATATGGGCGTCTATCCTGAAGAAGTTTTGCATTTAATGATGCAACCTCAAGTGCGGTTTCTCTACTTTTCCCTCTGTCAAAAAGATGATAATCGACAGCAATAATATCATGGATTCCGCGATAAGCTCCATTACCAAGCACCTGGCAACTATGACAAATTAAATCATCATGCTTCACTTTATCAACATCCAGTTCTTCTACTTCATGACTTAAAACCAAAGGACGCATTTGTAATAAACCAAATTGCTTTGGTTGACCTTTGGGAACATTCATGTTTACTGCAAATTCTAATTCTACATCAACGCCCATACCCCAAGATCCAATTTCTAAAAGCATATCAAGAATCTCGGCAAGCGGAAAAACTTTATGCTTAAGTATCGGTGCAAAAGTAACGACGCGCTGCCCCGGGCGAGATATCCCATCATAAACTGCATCGTTTTCGCTAGAGTAGGTTGAGCCTGAATAATAGAGAGTTTTATCTTCTTCTGCTTTTGATAGATCGTAACTATGTACAAGCATATCATGTGTTTGATTTACGTTGTGATTTAACTTTCCGTTTAAATCTAGTGCGTAAAAGCTTTGTTGAGCTGTTCTTATTGTTTCTTTTGCGGAAAAGAATTGTAATAAATGTTTCGGATACTTTGGACAAAATCTTACTGAATTACCTCCATCGACCACAGTCTTCCCAAGTCCCAAAGCAACCATCGCAATTCCATCGCTTGCTTTTTGCGGTGCAGTAGGGTAAAAGTTGTATGACTTTGCAACCCCTGCAAAATCGGGATAAAATCTATCTTTATGTGCAGCCCCAACCATAGTTTGGATTACAATTGCCATCTTTTCTTCTTCTAATCTATATGTTGTTGCCTTCATATAGTCTCGTGCTTTTTGGAAGAATGTTGAAGCATATACACATTTTATACTTTGAAGCAGTTCATCAAGTCTAACATTTATATCAGGATTATTATTCGGTATCATATAAGTTTCGTAAACACCGGCGAATGGCTGATATTGAGAATCTTCTAATAGAGATGAGGAACGAACTGCAAGAGGGACATTCACAATTTCAAGTAATTCAAGTAACTGTCGAGTTATTACTTGAGGGAATTTTTCAGCAGCCACAAATTTTCTTGTAAGTTCAACATCATCAACTGAATTATATGCTGAATTATGTAGTTGATTTTCTTCAAGAAATTGATCAAACACCTCCGTTCCAATAACAACGGCTGAAGGTACAGTTAAATGAACTCCTTCAAATTTGTTTGTAAGACCAAAATTATTTACCAACATATTAACGAAACCCAAACCTCTTGCTTTTCCCCCAAGTGAACCGCCACCTATGCGGGCAAAACTATTTTCGGGATCAAAAGTATCTTTCGAAAAATCTGTGATTATACCACGTTGGCGTAATTCGAGATAGAGATTTATTGCATTAATTAACTCTTGTCTGAGTCCTTCCAGCGTAGCAAAATCTGAAACTTTTCTTGGACGTAATCGATGAGCTAACCAAAATTCTGTTCTTGCTTTTAACCAATTTGAAAAGTGATTTCTCTCAGCATGATATTTAATGCTTTCTTCGGGAACAGATCGCAGTTGTTCTTCAAGTTCAATAAGGTTGGAAGCGCGCCCAACTTCATGTAAATCGGGAGTTCTAAAAACAAAATCACCGAACCCGAAATTGTTAATCATAAATTCTGACAATTCATGGAGCAGTCGGGGCGAACCTTTTTGAAGAAATGTTGCGCCAAGACTTCTTGCTCTTTCTGCATACTCGGTACTACTTGATTGAATAACGATTGGAATATCTTTTTGGCGTTCCAAAATACTCATCGCAAGCTTTAACCCCGCTTCGGGATCTTTTACCCCTTGATATTTAAAGTTGATATCAGAGATTACTCCAAGAATAGTGCTTTCATATTTTTCGTAGAAGCTCCATGCTTCTTCATAATTTGTACAGAGAATAATTTTGGGTCGAGCGCGCATTCGCAAAAATTTGTGTGTTAGGTTTACCCCTTCGGCTATTAATCGTTGTGAGTGTTTAAATATCTCAGCATATATTAAAGGAAGATAAGCCGAATAAAACTTAACATTATCTTCAACAAGAATGATGGTTTGTACTTCTGCAATTTTAGTATCGTTTTCGATATTAAGACGATCTTCAAGATATTTAATGATTCCGATAAGTAATTTGTAATCTCCCTGCCATATAAAAATTCTTTCGAAGATAGAGGTATCATAATTTGAAACAAGCTCTTTTCGTTCACGGTTATCATAAGCGAGGAGTATAATCGGTGTATCAATTCCTGTTTGACGCACCATCTGAGCAAAACGAATAACATGCATATCTTCTATATGAAGCGTTGAAATGATAAGATCATAATTATTATTCGATGCTAATTCAAGGGCTTCTTCTCCGGTTGAAACGTGCGTAATTTCGGGGGCGTGACTGAGGTTAAGGCTTTGATACTCAAGTCGGATGAGATCATATAATCTTCCATCTTCTTCAAATAAATAGTAATCGTATAAACTTGAGACAAGAAGTATGTCGCGGATTTTAAATTTCATCAGCTTTTGAAATTTTTTAATCCGGCTTCCGAAATTATCTTCTATTTTAAAATGCTTCAACTTATTCATAAAATTCCGATTGAGATTACGTTGTTCTACCTATTTATTCAAATAGTTTTGATGGATATCTTCGAAGGGCAAATATATAAAAAAATACTCTTTCCCCTCAAAATTAATGAGGAGAAAGAGTAAATAAATTATTTAATTACAGAAACCTTATACCACGCCTTGGTCAAGCATTGCATCTGCAACTTTTAAGAAACCGGCTATATTTGCACCGACCACATAATTTCCGGGGTGGTTGAAGCGTTCTGCCGTAACAACACAGGTTTCATGAATTCTTTTCATAATTTCATGTAAACGTCTATCTACTTCTTCAGCAGCCCAAGGTAAACGCATACTGTTTTGTGACATTTCTAATCCTGAAGTTGCGACACCGCCTGCATTTGATGCTTTACCCGGTGAATAAAGAATTCCTGCCTTTTCAAATACACGATATCCTTCAAGAGTTGTAGGCATGTTAGCTCCTTCACATACACAGATACAACCGTTATCGACTAATGTTTTTGCATCTTTATCATCAAGTTCGTTTTGAGTTGCGCATGGCATAGCGGCATCAACTTTTACGCTCCATGGACGTTTGCCAGGGAAGAATTCAACTTTAAATTCTTTTGCATAATCTTGAACTGCATCTTTAGCACTTGAACGAAGCTTTAACATATAATCTACTTTATCACCTTTGACACCATCCGGATCATAAATGAATCCGTCAGGGCCTGATAGGGTAACTACCTTGCCTCCAAGTTGATTGATCTTAATTACTGCACCCCAAGCAACATTACCAAAACCGGAAACAGCAAAAGTTTTACCTTCAACATCCTGTCCGCGAGTTTTAAACATCTCTTGTGCAAAATAGACAGCGCCAAACCCGGTAGCTTCCGGACGAATTAGTGAGCCACCCCAGTTAATCCCTTTTCCGGTGAGTACGCCTGTAAATTCATTTTTCAATCTTTTGTATTGACCAAATAAGAAACCGATTTCGCGTGCACCAACACCTATATCACCGGCTGGAACATCTGTATCTGCACCAATGTGACGGAAAAGTTCGGACATAAAGCTTTGACAGAAACGCATAACTTCGTTATCACTTTTTCCTTTGGGGTCAAAGTCAGAGCCACCTTTTCCACCCCCCATAGGAAGTGTTGTTAAACTATTTTTAAAAACTTGTTCGAACGCTAAAAATTTCAGAATGCCAAGGTTAACTGATGGATGGAAGCGTAATCCACCTTTATAAGGACCAATAGCACTATTCATTTCAATTCTGAAACCTCTGTTAACATGAATTTCGCCCTGGTCGTCAACCCAAGGAACTCTGAACATGATAACTCTTTCAGGTTCAACCATTCTTTCAATTATTTTTGCTGAACGATATTCCGGATGACGCTCAAGAACTACTTCAAGTGATTCAGCAACCTCTTGAACAGCTTGATGGAATTCCGGTTCAGCCGGATTTTTTGCTTTTACTTCAGCAATAATTTTATTTAGATAATCGGACATATAAACCTCTGTTAAATTTTAATTGTTAAATAGATAAAGATACATGGTTTAGATAGATTTTACTTCTTTACAAATCAAGCTATGAATACCCGAAAAAATAAAAATATTGATAAAACCTATCTGGAATCGAAAAAGAAAAAACATAGAAATGAAAACCCGGAAGGACGGTTATTGAAGAATTTGAAGCCTCTTGTAAATACGTTGTTCTTTTATGTTTATTTAAGAACACTTAAGAATACCTTTATTTATAGAAAAGATACCTTACAAACTTAAATCTATTTGGCTGAATAAAAAAGTGAAATCGAAATAATCAGAGCAGATGAGTCGTGCTTTTCAACAAAAAAAGTTTAGATAATCTAAACGAAAAAAAACATTAGCATCAGTGAAGAATTTCACTCATACAAATCTTTAATTTGCCCATAAGTTACTTGAAATAAAACGGAATATTAGGTACAATATTTTTTAAGGGGAAAAGTGGTTCCCCGCCTGATTTATTTTACCATAAAAGGAATATTACTTGCAATTAGTAACTTCAAAATTTAACTTTGACTAATTGATTCATTAAGACTACCCCCCTTAGTGGATCGACCCATGCCCGGTTGGACCCTCCACCGGGCTTTTTTACTTTAAAATGTCGATTATTTTCCGTAAATATGCTTACAATATGTTTAACTTTTAGGAAAGGGGAAGTCTCGTGAAAAATATTCGCTATGAACTTCTCAACCGTGAAAATAATGTTACTCTTCCACCTGAGTTAGGCTTCGGTCAAATATTTACCGATCATGTTTTCGAAATGGATTATTCACCCGAAAAAGGTTGGCACAATTCAGTTATCAAACCTCTATCAAAACTCTCGGTTCATCCTGCTGCTATGTTTATTCATTATGGACAAGCCGCTTTTGAAGGGATGAAAGCTTTTAAAACCGAAGATAATCAGATTGTTCTATTCAGACCCGACAGACATTTTATCCGCTTAAATAATTCAGCAAAAAGATTATGCATGCCGGAATTAGATGTTGAATTTGCTATTCATGCGCTTAAAGAATTGGTGTCAATTGAAAGACATTGGATTCCCAATCGCAAAGGTGAATCACTATATATCAGACCGTTTCTGTTTGCCCTTGATACTCAACTTGGCGTGCGTCCTTCAAATACTTATAAATTTATAATTCTTCTATCACCTGTGGGGGCTTATTATCCTGAAGGATTTAAACCCGTTAAAATACTTGTTCAAGATGAATATGTAAGAACAGTACGTAAAGGAATGGGCGAATGTAAAACTCCCGGTAATTATGCTGCTAGTTTGTTGGCAGCCGAGATTGCTCGTAAACAAGGATTTACTCAAGTTCTTTGGCTCGATGGTGTAGAGCAAAAGTATGTTGAAGAAGTAGGAACGATGAACATCTTCATTCATTTTAAAGATGAGGTTGCTACTCCAAAACTTACAGGCGGAATTTTGCATGGGGTTACCCGTGCCTCAGTAATTCATCTTTTACGTGATTGGGGAATGACGGTAAATGAAAGATTGATTAGCATGACTGAACTTATAGAAGAGTATCACAAGGGGAATGTCCTTGGTGTTTTCGGAACCGGGACAGCTGCTGTAATTTCTTCGGTAGGTGAAATTAAATATCAGAACGAATTACTTAAATTTAACAATGGTGAACCCGAAGAATTGGAAGTCCGCTTATTCGATGAAATGATTGGATTCCACTACGGAAAAATAGCTGATCGTTTCGGATGGCTTCAACAAGTGCCAATTCCCGTTTCAGTTTAATTATTTTTTAACATTTTCTTAATAAGAAAACTCTTCTTTTACGAGAAGAGTTTTTTATTTTAACCAGTATTCAAAAATCGAGTTATCTATGTACAAAAAATCTTTAATTGTTTTTCTAATTTTGTTTATATCTATCCAACTGTTTGGCGAAACTCCAACTCGTCCTAAAAATATTATTATTATGATTGGTGACGGAATGGGGGTTAATTACGTAAGCACAGAAGTTTTACGAAATCCTCACTCCCCATTTCGTGAATTTAGCTACTCCGGGTTTTCAGTAACTTGCTCAGCGGATAAACTAATTACAGATTCGGCTGCAGGGGCTACAGCTTTACTTTCCGGATATAGAACAAACAACGGACATGTCGGTTCTGACACTTCCGGAATAAATCTTAAATCTATTTTTGATTATTCTAGAGAGAAAAATTATGTCTCGGGTATCGTTGTAACAAGCGGAATTACTCATGCAACTCCTGCTGCATTATACGCAAATGTTAAATCAAGGAAAGAAGAATTTGATATTGCTGATCAATTAATAGAAAGTAATGTGGATGTCTTTATTGGTGGTGGGAGAAAATTCTTTTTACCGATTGAAATAAATGGTATCCGTGAAGACGGAATTAATCTGCTTAAAGAGTTAAACAAGTTTGGTTACAGCTATTTTGAAGATTATGCCTCCTTGAATGAATCTAAAACAACTAATAAAATTGCTGCATTGCTTGAAGTTGATGCACTACCCCCTGCTTCTAAAAGAGATTATTCCCTGGGGGACTTAACAAAAATTGCAATTGATAATCTTAAAAAAAACGAATCCGGATTTATATTATTGGTAGAAGGTTCGCAAATTGACTGGGCAGGACACGATAATAACACTGATTATGCAATTTCTGAAATGACGGATTTCGCGAAATCTGTTAAAGTTTGTTTAGACTTTGCTAAGGAAGATAAACACACTCTGGTTTTAGTTACAGCCGATCATGAAACCGGAGGGATGTCAATAAAAAAAGGATCTCTTGATGGGAATTTTGAGCTCGGTTGGACACATAAAAGTCATACCGCCGAAATGGTTCCTGTCTTTACAGAGGGTCCGGGTGCGGAGTTATTTAAAGGTATAAATGATAATTTTGAAATCGGAAGAAAACTGATAAGACTGGTTAATCCCGAAATTCAGTTTGATAAAAAATAAACTCTTAAATATTCTTAATAAAAAACCCACGATAAACTCGTGGGTTTTTTATTCAATAGTTGATGAGTTAACACAAATTTATTTTACTACGAACTGAGCATTTAAAGTAATTTTTACTTCTTTACCAACTACCAGAGAGCCTGTTTCAATAGCTTTACTCCAGTTCAAACCGTAGTCAAATCTGTTTACGTTTGTTGTAGCTGTGTAGCCAACTTTTGTATTCCCCCATGGGTCTTTTACCTGTCCATTAAACTTCCCATCAAGAGTAACTTTTTTAGTAACGCCACGCATTGTTAAATCACCATGAATCTTTAAGCCGTTTTTCCCTGTCATTTCGATTTTACTACTTACAAATTTTATTTCCGGATGGTTTTCTGAATCAAAAAAATCAGCGGATTTTAAGTGATTATCACGGTCACTATTTTCGGTATCAATTGATGATACTTTAATAGTTGCTTCAACTTTTTCCAATTCACCTTTTGCGTTAGGTGAAGCCTTTACCTCAAATTCCTTGAAAGTCCCGTCAACATCTGTTATTACCAAATGGCTAACACTGAATTTAACACCGCTGTGTGAACGATCTAAAGTCCATGTTTGTGCAAAGATTGATGTTGAAAGAATTAATACGAACATTAGAGCAAAGAATTGTTTCATGTGTGACTCCTTTTTTTGTTATTATATTTATTAATTGAAATTCATTGATACTTCGAATGCTATTAATTCTGTAGCGCTCTTAGCTTTTAACTTAAAAATTTCATTGCCGGTAACTTCAATTGCATCTCCGGTTGCGTAAACTTGATTATCTAATTCAACTTGACCGCTAATAATATGCAGATAAAATCCGCGTCCCTCTTCATTCGTAAATGAAAGTTCTTGTTCATTCTCAAGTGAAGATATATATATTGATGTATCTTGATTAATGAAGATCGTGTCTTCATCAATATTAGGTGAAGCAACTTTTAGCAATTTATTTTTACGCTCTTCAACGCTCCAAGATCGTTGATCATATGACGGTGCTAGTCCGGCTTTATTTGGGACAATCCAAATTTGTAAAAGATGAACAGGGTTATTTTGTGAGCTATTAAATTCGGAGTGATAAACCCCTTTTCCGGCTGTCATTTTTTGTAATTCACCGGCACGAATTATTTCATGAGTTCCGGTACTGTCCTTATGCTCAAGTGCTCCGCTTAAAACGTATGTTACAATTTCCATATTTTGATGTGGATGAGTTGGAAATCCACCCCCTGGGGCAACAATGTCATCGTTAATCACACGAAGTGGCCCAAAATGCATGTTTTGTGGATCATAATATTCACCGAATGAAAAACTGTGATAGCTTTCTAGCCATTCCCACTTTGTTGCACCACGATTATTGCCTTTTTTTATTGTGATCATATCATCTCTTTTCTTTTAAATAACGCCTTCAAAGTCTTCAGAAATGTCATTTACATTACATATTCATCATTAAACACTTAACCAACACAGCACCATTTCTTCCAACGATGAAGGCGCAGGGGAAATCATTATTATTATAACCGATTAACGAATTAAAAAGTTTCAATCTCTTCTATTATTATCTTAAATATTTTAAACTTAAAATATTACGGCAAAAAAATTATTTGTCTTTTAGTCCGAAGCCCAATTTTTTAAGTAAAATGCTTAACTGTTCCTGTTCTTTAATACTTAGAACGGAAGCCAATTCTTTTATTCTTTCGGCATGTTGAATAAAAATTCTTTCGAACAGTTCATGTCCCTTGTCTGTAAGTTGAACAATAATTGTACGGCGGTCTTCCTTACTGTGGACACGTTCAACTAGCCCTTCTTTTTCAAGATTATCGACTACAAGAGTCATATTTCCACCACTGACAAGCTGTTTCGAACAAAGAGTTCCAATTGTCATCGGTCCGAGATGTCCGAGACATTCAAGTGCACCAAACTGGGGTTCGGTCAATCCGTAGTGTCTAATATCTTCAAGCGATTTTTTTGCAAAAACCGAGTGTGATCGAACTAACTTAACCCACAATGAAAGGGCTAAATCTGTTTCCTTACCATATTTTTCTGTTGATTTCATATACTCTGCTTAAAACTTAAATATTTTAATGTTAAAATATAATTTTTTTAAGTAATTGTCAAGGGGACGGAAAATTTTCCCGGGCTTCATTAAATTCTCGTTTTTTATACAAGCCATTTAAAGCGAGATTGATGCGACTAAGCTATTATATTAATTATCGCATCCACAGTCTTGCTTTGGGCATGTTTGGAAATTATTATGTTGAAACTTATAATTGACAAGTAACAAATTATAAATATTTAAATTTGATGAAGGGGCATTAATAATGGCACAAGAGAAAACAGATTTATTGACGGCGGGGGCAATTGCAAAAGAGCTTGGAGTTTCAGGAGCAATGGTATCAAAGGCAATTAAAACTCTTGACTTAAAACCTGAGTTAAAAAAAGGAGCTTGTAGCTACTACTCAAAACAAACCTTGGCGAAAATAAAATCAAAATTAAAATAAACTTTGTGGATTTTATCTGATTATAAAAATCTACATAGAAATCTCGAAACATCTTGAAGTATAAATTCTTGGCAATTTATAAATCTAAAATAGGATTGGAAATAGTAATCCCGCTAGTTATTATACTGGGCGGGACTTCATTTTTAATGATATACAAAAACACATGGTTTGGGCTTTTTATTATTTCTTTGGTTATTGTTTTTATATCTCACATGCTTCTAACTACATATTATAAGGTCGATAAAAATATTTTAACTATAAAATGTGGTTTTCTTTTTAATAAGGAGATCGAAATTAAAAAGATAAAAAAAATAGAAGAAACTAATAACATTTTAAGTTCACCGGCAGCTTCACTCGACCGACTAGCTATTTTCATCGACAAATATGTACCCATTATGGTTTCCCCAAAAGATAAAGAGGGATTCATAAAGGAGTTAACTCAAATAAATGCAGAGATAGAAGTTTTTCTCAAAAACGAATTTCATTAAAAAGGTAAAACCAAAAACTCATTTAAATAATTTAGAATCTATTTAAGATTTCTTCACAATTTTTCTGGCAGAATATCCATTCATATTTTTTTTAGGAGTAACAATGAAACGATTAGTTTTGAGTTTGTTGATTTTAAGTTCATCCATCTTTGCACAGATTCGTTATTATAATAATCATGACTTTTCGTTTACTCCCCCCGGTGCAATGAAATATGGATTATACGGATTCGATAATCCCGCACTACTTTCATCAGTTAAAAAATTTGATGCATCATTTCTTTGGAGTGATAAATCGGGGAATTGGAGTGACTTCAACAAATGGGGTTTGTTTACTGGATTTTCCGGAGTCGGATTTGGAATGATCTATGAATCAGCTGCAGGTTTTTCAGTTAAAGATTACAGAATCTCTTCAGCTATTGGAGATGAAGAGTTGAGCATTGGCGGTTCATACGGATGGGTTACAGGAGACAAGATTTTTTTCAATCGTTCTAATCTATATACTTTAGGAATTCTTTACAGACCATACAAATATTTGTCGGTAGGAGTCACCGGATATTTTTACAACCAATTTTCAGACGAAACAGTATTTGAGATTGCTGCTCGCCCGTTTGGAAATCAGAAAATCTCAGTCTTTGGAGATTATGTTTTAAATCAGAAACTCCCAAATGATAAAAACCGCTTTAGTGTTGGTGCTTCAGCCGAACTTTATGATGGATTTGCATTAACGGCAAGATATTTTGAAAATAAAAGTTTAACAGCTGGGCTTCAAATTGGTTTGGGACAATTTGGACTTGCTTATCAAAAACAATTAGATAATAAGCAAAAAGGGTTACAGAATATTTATGGAATTCGTTTTGGCGGCAACGATAGAAATATTCTCCAGCCATTTAAATCGAAAAATAATTATTATTCACTTTCACTAAGCGGTGGAATTAAATATCAAAATTATGCTTTCTTCGATAACTCTAAAACACTTTATTCAATATTGAATTCAATTGACGCGGCAAAAAGCGATCCGTCGGTAAAAGGAATTGTAATTAATGCGGCTGAAATGCAAGTAGGTTTTGAATTCAGTTGGGAACTTCGCGATGCTCTTGAATCATTCAAGTCAACCGGAAAAAAAGTTGTAATCTTTTTTGACAGAACGAATATTGTTGGTTACTATTTATTCTCTGTTGCTGATCATTTGGTTATGGATCCACTCGGTGGAATTACTCTGGAAGGTTTCGCCTTAGGCAGAAATTATTACAAAGGATTATTGGAAAGTATCGGTGTTGGTTATCAAGAATGGAGATTCTTAAAGTATAAATCGGCAATGGAAACATTCTCAAGAGAATCATTTAGTGAAGGAGACCGCGAACAGAGAGACCGACTCGTCGACGAATACTATAATATTGTACGTGATGCTGTCACTTCATCAAGAAACATAACCTCAACGGAGTTCGATAGAATTGTCAACGAAGAAATGTATTTAGTAGGCAATGGAGCAATGGAATCCCGTTTAGTTGATAAGATTGCAAGATGGGATGAAATAGATAGCATCTTAATTAAATATGAAGGGGATAAGATGAAAAAAATCGGAACAGCTTCTCTTCTTCAAAACAAATTACCGAACGACAATTATTGGGGTAAAAAACCGGAAGTTGCAGTAATTTATGCAATCGGAGGAACTGATTTAAATTCAGGAATGAGAGGAAAATATCTTTCTGAAGTTATAAGAAAAGTCGGTGGAGATAATAATGTTAAAGCACTTGTATTGCGTGTAGACTCCCCCGGTGGTGATGCTCTTGCTGCTGATCTAGTTGCAGAAGCATTAAAGTCATTCAAAGGAAAGAAACCAATAATTGTAACACAAGGAGGCGTGGCTGCTTCAGGAGGTTATTGGGTTTCGATGTATGCCGATACAATACTTGCCGCTCCAATGACAGTAACCGGCTCAATTGGTGTTATTGGCGGTTGGTTTTACAATTCCGGATTAAAGGAAAAACTCGGAGTTACAACTGACCATGTTAAAAGAGGGGCTTCGGCTGATTTGGGTGTCGGGTTAGTTATGCCTTTTATCGGGGCAGTTCTACCTGACAGGGCTATGAATGAAAAAGAACAAGCCCTCATAAAGAAAAGAATAATGGGTATGTATGATGAGTTTGTTGAAAAAGTTTCAACCGGAAGAAATAAATCGACACAAGAAATAGAGAATATCGCTCAAGGGCGTGTTTGGAGCGGGCGTGATGGTAAGAAAATAGGATTAATTGATGTAATCGGAGGAATGCGCGAATCAATAAATATTGCCGTTAGTAAAGCCGGATTAAAAGAAGGTGAATTTGATATCGCCGAATATCCCGAAATGCCTCTTATTGATATTTCATCTTTAATTCCATTACCGATTTCAGCCGAGTTTGAAAAGTCAAAACTATATCAAGAAGTAAAAAGAAGAACAGACCTAAACGGTCAGCCGGCAGCAATTCTTCCATTCGACGAAATGTGGCTTGAACCGATTGGCGAATAATAAAAAACAGAAATGGATAAACCTTGAAAAATATTTTTAATCAAGAAGTTGTAACGGAATTAATAAATCGTATTGATAAATTACCTCCAACGACAAAACAGCTTTGGGGAAAAATGTCGGTAGCCCAAATGTTAGCGCATTGCAATGTGACTTATGAATTTGTTTACGAAGATAAACATCCGAAACCGAATCCATTTATGAAATTCATTTTAAAGACTTTTGTTAAAAAAGAGGTTGTAAATGATATCCCATATAAAAAAAGTCTTCGTACGGCACCGGTATTTATAATGAATGAAGATAAAGATTTTGATTACGAAAAAAATCGTCTCGTCAATTTTATTAAAAGAACGCAGGAGTTAGGCGAAGTTTATTTTGATGGCAAAGAGTCGCGTTCATTTGGTAAGTTATCAAAATCTGAATGGAACAATATGTTTTATAAACATCTCGATCATCACTTAAATCAATTTGGAGTTTAATTCCGGAAGATTTCATAAAATTATGTTGAGAGAAAATAAATCGCATGAATATTAAAAACTATGAATTTAAAGCACGAGTTGATGATCTTGAGAAATATGAATCTAAATTGTTAACATTAAATCCTGAGCTTCGAGGAGTCGATAATCAAACGGATACATATTTCAATGTAAAAAATGGCAGATTGAAGCTGCGTGAGGGGAATATCGAAAACTCTCTGATTAACTATAACAGAGAAAACGTCGCAGATTCAAAATTGTCAGAAGTTATTCTTTACAAACATGAACCTGATAAAGCACTAAAAGATATATTAGAAATTCAACTTGGTATCAAAACCGTCGTAAGCAAACGACGAAAAATTTATTTCATCAATAATGTGAAATTCCATTTTGACATTGTTGATAATCTGGGAACCTTCATCGAAGTTGAAGCAATCGATAACAATAACGAATTTACCGTCGAACAGCTCAAAGAACAATCTGAATATTATTTCAATTTCTTCGGATTAAAAAAATCTGATTTAATTGGTAAGTCTTATAGTGATTTGATTGAAGAAAATAGTAGTTTCAAAAAATAAACTGTAGACTTTTTTAGTTAATTACAAAAGGAGAATCTATTGGCAGAAAAAGGAAATTTACTAATAAACTCAATCACAGGGGATTCTTACGAATTTATCGAAACAGCTAAAGAAACAAATGGCGAGAATGTTTCAATATTGTCGACCTTAAAATCTAAGGGACAAATTGTTCCTAATCACTTTCATGTTTTGCAAGATGAAAGTTTTGAAATAATTTCCGGAAAATTAACTATCTGGCTCGACGGAAAATTATCAACTTTATCTGAAGGTGAAAACATTCTTCTTCCCAAAAACAAACCACACAATCATTTTAACAATGATGATAACCCCGTCAAATATATCCATAAAGTTACTCCGGCATTGGACTTTGAATACTTAATAGAAAATCTTGTCGGTTTAGCTTCTGATGGAAAAAGCAAAAATGGTAAATATGGTTTGGTTCAAGAATTAGTTACTCTAAAATATCTTGATAGCAAGGCTTATCTGGCGGATATACCTCTCGCAATCCAAAAAGTATTAATGGAAATTTTAGCTCCCCTTGGAAGATTATTAGGGTATAGGGCTATTTACAAGAAATATTCAGGTTTCGAAAAATAGATAATAATAAAGAATTGAAACTTTTTTATTAACGGTTTTGACAGATTACAATTTTTATATATTTTTAGGGCGTTTCTACTAATAAGGGGTATTAAAACCTAATTTGAAGTTAAGATATTTTTAACCATTGGGGGTTAAGATAAAAGGATTAACAATCTCAATGTGTAACATATCAGATAAATATTACCCATCCTCAAAAACTGAAAACCTTCTGATTCAGACAGCTCCGGAATTATCTGAAAACCCAAACATGTACAGAATAAACCTACTCACTTTTTTCTAAGCTAAACTTGATTTTTAATCTTCGCTGTAATTGCGATTAATCTGTTAATAAATGTACGATTGAAAACTTGCTAATACTCAATAATTAACTTAATTGTTATTAATTAATCAGAAGGAGAAGAACAGAAATGGAGAATAAAAAGCTAGACCTCTATTTTTTGCAAAATGAATTTGGATAGTATTGGTAAGATGGAGATGAGGATTATAAACCCTTAATCTTCTTAATGTTCGAACATTTTCAGGAAAGGGGAGAATCAAAACATTTTTTTTCAAAAAAAAGGATTTTAACATGAAAAAAACTATTAAGGTTCTCAAGTGGACAGGAATTGTTCTCTTTTCAATCGTAATACTACTATTCACATTTGTTCAACTTAAATGGGATAAAAAATTCGAAGCCCCTTATCCCGATATTAAAGCAAGCACTGATTCTTCTGTAATAGCAAGAGGAAAATATTTAGCATTCGGACTATCTCATTGTGCAACTTGTCATGTGCCGATGGATAAAATTATGGAGGTTGAAAATGGTTTGGAAATGCCGATGAGCGGCGGTTGGGAACTAAGTTTATCCGGACTTGGTGATTTTCATGCACCAAACATCACACCTGATGAAGAGACGGGTATAGGAAAATTAACGGATAGCGAAATTGCTAGAACACTACGTCATGGTGTTGGAAATGACGGACGTTTAATTTTTCCGTTTATGCCATATCAGGAAATGACCGATGAAGATCTGACGGCTATTATTTCTTTTATCAGATCGCAAGCACCAACAAAGCATCAAGTTAAAAAGACAGAATTAGGATTTATGGCAAAAGCGCTTATCACTTTTGGTTTATTTAAACCTGAAGGTCCTAAAAACACTCCTCTAAAATCAATCGAAAGAGATTCTACTATAGAGTACGGAAAATATTTAGCTAATAATGTTGCTAATTGTAGAGGTTGTCATACACAAATGGACCTTAGTACCGGTGAGTTTATTGGAAAAGATTTTGCAGGTAATAGTTTATTTGGACCTGACGCATTTTCTGAAGGCTACGCATTTGTTTCGCCTAATATAACTCCCGATAAAGCAACCGGAATAATGGCAAATTGGAGTGAGGAGTTTTTTATTACTCGATTCAAAGCAGGGCGTGTACATAAAGGAACTCCAATGCCATGGGGTGCTTTTTCTAGAATTGATGAAACTGATTTAAAAGCTATTTACCGTTACTTGAATTCACTTGAACCGGTGAATAATATGGTTACTAAAACCATCTACTTGCCCGGAGAGTATCTACCTGAATAATGATTCGTTTTCTGAAATCAAAAGTGTTTTAGAAAAACAATATGGGTTATATTTAAGTTTGAGAATTAATTAAAATAATCGAATACAAAAGGAGAATAATAGTTATGACCACAGTGAATGTTTATCTAACCTTTAAGGATAATTGTATGGAAGCATTTGAATTCTACAAATCAGTTTTTGGCGGGGAGTTCCCCTATGTCGGAAAATTCGGTGATATGCCGCCACAAGAAGGTATGCCTCCTGTTCCGGAAAGTGAAAAGGATAAAATAATGCATATCAGTCTTCCAATTAGTAATGAAACTATGTTAATGGGAAGTGACAGTTCAGATGCATTCGGACATGTTACTTTGGTTGGAAATAATTTTGCAGTTTCTATAAACACAGATAGTAGAGAAGAAGCCGACAGATTGTTCCAAGGATTATCTAACGGTGGAAAAGTAACTATGCCGATGAATCAAACTTTTTGGGGCGCATATTTTGGTATGTTTACAGATAAGTTTGATATTAATTGGATGATTAGTGTAGAGTCGAACGAGCAGAATTAAACATCGATTAGGGTTTAAGCGGGTGAGTTTGTGATATACTAATTCTATTAAAGGATTTGGTCATTCCGGCGGAGCCCGAAAAAGCTATAAAAATGATTTTAATTGTTAATTTAATTACTTTTTTAATTGTAATAATTTTAATACAAAATAGTCTAGACTTAATTTATGAATCCGACATTTTTTGCAAAGCAATCAGCCTTTAGAAAATGGTTAGAAAAGAATCACAAAAAAGAGACCGAACTTATAGTCGGATTTTATAAAGTTGATTCCGGAAAGAAAAGTATCACCTGGTCACAATCAGTTGATGAAGCACTTTGTTTCGGGTGGATTGACGGTATTCGTAAGTCAATTGATGATGAGAGTTATTGCATCAGGTTTACTCCACGAAAACCAAAAAGTAATTGGAGTGAAGTAAACATCAAGAAAGTTGAAGTGTTGATTAGTAAAGGACTAATGAAGCAGTCCGGACTTCAACTTTATCTCAATAGAAAAATAGATAACTCAGGACTTTATAGCTATGAAAATAAACCGGCAAAACTTCCCGATTCTTTTGAAGTAATATTTAAAGAAAATAATATTGCCTGGGAGTTTTTCTCAAATCAAGCTCCCTCATATAAAAAGACAATTCTCTATTGGATTTTAAGCGCCAAACAAGAAAGGACTCAACTTTCCCGGTTAAATAAAGTGATAAAGTTTAGTGGTGAGAAGAGAAAGGTGTTCTAAGCATTTCAGAGTTAATGAAATGAAAAAAAATAATTCCATTTACAATTGAAAAAAAAACACATGCAAAAAATTATTATAATAGTAATCTTTACAATTCTAATTGCAGGTTGCAGCACATCAACATTTAAGGAGAGTAAAATGAACGACCAAAATGAAAGGGTAACAATTAACCATGAAGAAGCTGATTCAATTCCAAAGGTAACAGGAATAGGAGGCATTTTCTTTTTTTCTGAAAACCCAAAAGAGACAAGAGAATGGTATGCGGAAAACTTAGGACTTGAAATAAATGAATGGGGTTCAACTTTTGAATTTAGAAATAGTAATAAACCTGATGAAATTAATTATCTGCAATGGAGTCCATTTAAAACCGGGAACGAATATTTTGCTCCTTCTAAAAAAGAGTTTATGATTAATTATAGAGTTCAGAATATCGAAAAACTTGTAGATAAATTGCGTGCAAAAGGAGTTACTATTGTTGATTCTATTGAAACTTATGATTACGGAAAGTTTGTTCATATTATGGATTCAGACGGAAACAAATTAGAACTTTGGGAACCGATTGATAGTGTCCTTACAAAAATAGGGAGCAAAACAACTAAGTAACTTCTCACGTTACACAAGCATTTCTATTATTAACCCCTTCATTTATGGCGGAGTTATTGAGAAACTGACTTTGCATGCGGTTACGAAAGAAATAATGTAGGGAACGGTCGAGACCGTTTCCTTGCTTTACTTTTAAGGCAAACCCGTAGTTGCTTATTTAATCATCTCTATCATCATCGTTAATTCCTCAACCATCTTTTCCGTGTTACCACTAAAGCCCACGCTTCTAAATCGGATATTTCCTTCTTTATCAATTACAAATTTCGTTGGAATTCCTTCAACCTTATATTTTGCAACAACTTCGTTTTGCTCATCCATTAATACGTTAAAAGTATATTTGTTTTTTTCGATAAACTGAGTTGCGTTAGATTTCTTCTCGGTTACATTTTCCCACGTGTTTACAAATAAAAACTGAACAGATTCATCATCGTTAAATTTGTTGACGACTTTTTGTAATCCCGGAAATGATACCAAACATGGACCGCACCAGGTTGCCCAAAAATCAATAACAATAGTTTTTCCTTTTAATGATTTTAGATTAATCTCTACACCATTAAGATTTACGAGTGTAAAATCGGGAGCCGGTAATGAAATTAACTCCTTCTGCAATGCAATTTTTATTTTGGTTTTGAATGGTTCTTCAAGTTTATTTAGATAGACCCGGAAATCTTTTTCATCCCCATTCTTTTTAACGAATTCTTCTTTAAGAATTTCTTTAATCTCATCATTTGCATTACCGGATTTTACAAAGTTTTCTGCTGTCTTGAATAAATCATTTTCATTTAATGATTTTAAAGTTTTAACATATCTTGCATTAATCTCAACCGTTTTTCCTTCAGAAAGATTAACAGCTTTATTTAAATATTCAGCGGCTTCTTTATTTTTCTCTTCTTTAATCAATATACTTGCATAAGTATCATAAACTGTCGCAAGATTTGTTTGTTGAACTTTTTTCCAACTTTTGTCTGTTAAATAGTCAGGTTTCGCTTCTGTAGGATTCTCAAGTTCAGCTTCAGCAAGTTTAATTGCTGACAGAGCAAATATTTTAGCTTGTTCGAGTTTGGTTTTATCTGTTGAAAATTTTATTGCGTTACGGTTGTAAAATTTCCAATTCTCTGCTTTTGGGTATTCTATGAAGAATGTTTGCAGTTTATCTAATCCTTTAGCAAGATTAATTTCACTCATTATATTATACATTCTAACGAGCATATCACTTTCCGGAAAATCATTATAAAAAGCCTTAAATAATTCTTCTTTTTTAAGAGTGTCTTTTTCAGAATTAAAAGCGGAAGCTCTGATTGTCTGTGCGTGTTCACTTTTGGGGAATTTCTCAATCAAACGCTGACTGAATATTTTTGCTTCGTCAGTTTTTCGGAATCGTGAATACCAACTCTGTAGAATAGTTAACTCTTCCAGCGATAAGTTTTCTTTCTTGGCGAGAATATCTAACTCAGCAAGAGCAATGTCTTTTGCTTTGTCCCGATCAATTACCATAAGCATAGTTACATAACCATTGAAGTATAAAACTTTGCTATTTGGGTGAAGCTCAAATTCTTTTTCAAAATATTTAAGTGCTGTTTCGGGATCTCGTTTCATTCCGACAAAATATTCTCCCCAATCTGAAATTGCTTCAGCAAGTCCGGCATAAGCTCCTACGACAGGTTTTTTATTATCATCGAAGAGAAGGGAGTAATAACCGGTTCCTTTGTTATCATCAATCAACTCATCCCCATCAAAAAATTTGAATACAACTCCGGAAATGTCATCATCAAGCTTAAATTTACCGGTAAGTTTATCTCCTGAAGTTATTAGATCCAATTCTTTTGCTCTTAAAATTTCTTTTCCATATGAATAAACAACGGCTTCAATTTTATCAACGCTTTGGAGCGGGGTTCCGGATTTATCATAAATAATTTCAATCGTTTCTCCTTTTTGCGGATATTCAGGTTTTATAATCAATTTCCCTTCACTCATCGCTGAACATGTAATGGTTAAAAGGATGAATAGGGAAAAGAGATTTTTAATTACGTTCATGACTTTCTCCGAATATTATTGTCTAAATATTGATTTGAATTTTTATTTACCGCTGCCGGTAACGATTCCTTTTATAAAATATTTTTGCATTGTAAAAAATAATATAATAACCGGAATAACAGCAAGGACAGAACCTGCTGCTACATAACGATAATTGTTTACAAATGTGCCAAGCATATAACTTAGTCCAACTTGCAGAGTAAAATTTTCGCTGCTTTTTAAAACAACAAGCGGCCAGATAAAATCTCCCCAAGTGCCGATAAAAGTGAAGATCGCTAAAGTTGCAAGAGTCGGTTTAGTTATCGGCAATAATACTTTCCACCAAATAGTGAAAAGGTTGGCTCCATCAACAATGGCGGCTTCTTCTATCTCTTTCGGAATTGAAAGAAATGCCTGACGCATCATAAATATTGCGAAACCTTCAACCGCAAAAGGAAGCACTACCCCGGCTAATGTATCAAGTAGCCCAAGAGAGAGTACTGTACGGTATAAAGGAATAATTACAATTTCTTTTGGTATAAGCATAGAAGCAAGAACAAGAAAAAAGAAAAAGCTTTTTCCTATAAAGTTGAATCTTGCCAATGCAAAACCGGTTAGGGAAGCAAGAAGAAGATTAATAAATACAGAAGCAACAACAACTATAATACTGTTTATAAAATATGTTCCGAAAGGAATGGCATTCCAAACACCTGTATAATTTTCTAAATTAATTTTATCGGGAATTAAAGTTGGAGGGAATGCAAATATTTCTTCAGCCCCTTTTAGTGATGTGCTTACAAGCCAGATGAAAGGAAAAATCGCAACAACAGCAATCATCAGCAAGAAAATATATTTTAGTGTAGGTGAAATTAACCTCATGATCTTTCCATCAGTTTAATATTAGTGTAGGAAAAACCAAGTGTGATGATGAAAAGAATAACTCCTGCAGCGGCACTAACTCCAAAATCAAAACGTTCAAATGCTTCTTTAAATAAGTAATAAACAATGGTTTTATTATCGAGTGGGGAACCCGGAATCATAACATATAATTCAGTAAATATCTTTAGCGCTGAGGCAGCAGAAACAACAAATACAAGTGTAACTACGTATTTAAGTTGAGGCAGAATAATCATAAATATTTTTTGGAAATAACCGGCACCGTCTAATTCTGCGGCTTCTTCCAATTCTTTGGGAAGCACCGCCAGTCCTGCAAGAAAAATCATCATATAATATCCGGCGCCGCGCCAAACAGTTACAATCATCACGCTTATCATATTTTGAGGAAATGAGGAAAGCCATTGGACATTATCTATTCCGGCAAATGAGAGAATAAAATTCATTAATCCGGTTTCTTCAGCAAAAATCCATCGCCAAATAATTCCAGCAATTACAAGAGGCGTTACAACCGGAAGAAAGTAAACCGATCTTAGTATAACGGAAATTCGTTTATTCTCTCTTAACAGCAAAGCAAGCAATAATGATAGGACTATCAGAATCGGAGTCACAAGAAGATATAAAAACGAATTAAGCAGAACGTACCAAAACTTTTCATCACCAAAAATTTGTTTGTAGTTTGCGAACGAATTAAAATCTTTACTCCCCATAAGAGTATAGTCAATAAGACTATAATAAACGATTTGCAGCATTGGTAATAACGCAAATGCAGAGATGAAAATTATTCCGGGTAATAAGAAAAAATAGACAGCTTTATGTTTCATTATCAAATATGAAAAAGTAAAAAGATTATTCTCTTCAAAAATAGGAAACTATTTAGATTTATCTTATTTCGGAATTGATGTTGGTGACTATATTAATTTCTTTGCGTCTTAGCGACTTTGTAGCATTTTAAACTTTAAGAATATATTTAAAATCAGATAGTTGCTTAATTATTATATTTACACATAACTATTCAAAATCTAATTATGATTAAAATTTTAATTGTCCGCCCGGATAGAGTTGGTGATGTAACTACCGTAACACCCGTTGTGCGTGAAATTCGCAAAAAATATCCGTCTGCTTTTATTGCAACTTTGACCAAACCAAATACAGCCGCAATTTTGTATAATAATCCAAATATTGATCTTATTTTAACCGATGATCAATCACGTAACACATTTTGGAAAGCCGTTAAAGAACTTCGAAGGCATAAATTTACGCATGGATTTGTTTTATGGCCAAATGAACGGGCGGCATATCTTCTTTACTTTTCCGGAATTAAAGTACGTGTAGGTGTGGGACATAAATTATTTCAGCTAATAACGGGAATGAAAAGTGTATCGCGAAATAAATATATTCCCTTACGCCACGAGGCAGATTATTCAATGGATTTTGCACGCAAACTTGGTGTTGTTTCTGATAATCTTCAACCAGAAATATTTTTAACCGATACTGAAAAAAAAGAAGCAGAACAATTTTATGAAGCAAAAGGAATTTTGCCTCATGAAAAAGTATTAATCATTCATACCGGCTCATTAAACTCAGCACCAAATTGGAGTGAATCAAAATATCTGACTTTCATTAAAGAGATTTTAGCTGATAATAATTTTAATAATATTAAAATTTTCTTAACAGCAAGAGAAATGAGTAAAGAATTTGTAAACGATGCAATTAACCTTTCGTCCCGCATTATGAACATTGTTGAAGAAACAGAAAACCTCCGCACTCTCATTAAAGTAATTTCTAAAACAGGCTCATTGATAAGTTCGTCAACGGGACCTTTACATATTGCATCTGCGCTTGATGTTAATTGTATCGGACTCTATTGTTGTGAACCGATGCGATGTGTGAAAAGATGGGGAGCAATATCTCCAAAAGCGGTTAATCTTGAAGTGTCGGCAGAATATTGTTCACAAAATTGTCCGGCAGATCAAAGCCGATGTGCATTTGAAAATGGAATCTCAATTGAGAAGGTTAAAGAAGTTTTATATCAACAGATCAAATAATTCCCAAGTTCAAAGTTGATTTTGTAATCCAATCCCAAAGTAGGGAACGGTCGCGACCGTTCCCTACAAATCTTTATCTCTCAGAATATCATTCCATAATCGAGCAGCGTTATCCAATGATTCCTCTATCGGCACTCCGCTTAAACAAGACTTCTGAATGGCTTCTTCAAATATATCTTTAAGAAGATCAAACTTCGGATGCAAAAGATAATTTCTTAACCGTGCAGCATCCGGAAGAAGTTTAGCCCCCATTACTCGCGCGTATGATTCAAGAGTTCCTTCATCATTCAAATAGTATTCATCTTTCATCGATTCTTTTGTTGATGGATAAATTGTTTCTATTCTACAAAACTCAGTTTGATTTTTACTATTAGTCACAAACTTGGCAAAGCGTGCGGCTTCCCTTAGATGTTTTGACTGTTTCATAACTGAAATTGACATTGCCGCGAGTTCATGTTTTCCTGTTTGTCCGAGAAGAGGGGGAGCAACTCCTGTTACATTATATACAGATGGTGAGTTTGTTTTTACCTGATTCAAAAAAACCGGACCGGTAAATACCATTGCAACTTTTCCCGATTGATAGCTCTCTATCACACTTGAAGCCGAATTAATAACTGAACCCACAGGAAGATATCCTTCTTTATATAACTGAACCCAAGTTTCTATTTTTTCTTTAGCAGCTTTCGAATTAAATAAAGCCTTGCTAAATGATTCATCTGTCATCGGCAATCCTTCTGATTCAAGCATCATCGGGAGGAAACTATCTTTTCCGATATTCCAGAAAAAAGCGAATTTTCCTGTTCGGTCTTTATACTCTTTGATAAATGGGATTGCTTCATCGAAAGTAGCCGGTACAGTATTCATTCCGGCAGATGCGAGTAGTTCTTTATTATATAAAATACAATAAGTATTTAAATACCAGGGGAGAGCAACAACCTTGTTATTGAAGGTACCCGTTGCAAGTGCATTATCTAAATAGATATTTTTTAGTGAATCATAACGAATTGTTTCAGTGAAATCATAGAGTGTATTAAAACTATTAAACTTAGCAAGAAAATCACTTGAAAGATTAACAACATCCGGAGGATTACCCGCAGAAACAGCCGCAAGTAGTTTTTGAATTGCTGCATCGTATGGAATATCTACCCATTTGATTTTGATCCCCGGATTTTGTTTTTCGTAGTCACTTATCAAGTTGTTAAAGTAGCTATTGAAAGTCGGTGACAATTGTAATGTCCAAAATTCTATTTCGGGTATTTCTGATTTTTTACTGCAAGAAATTGAGGTAACTGAAAATGACAATATCAAAAGGAAAAGAAAATATTTTGAAACTGATATTTCTTTTCTGATTAAAGCCACTATTTTTGTTATAACAATTTTTAGCATGAGGGTTTATGTATATTCCAAAAATTTATGATGAGAAAGATAAGAAAAAGATTACTGGTATAATTAAGGATAATCCTTTCGGGATATTAGTCGCAGTTGAAAACGGTGTTCCCGTTGCTTCTCATTTACTTTTCGAATTAGTTGAGAAAGGGAATGATTTATTTCTATATTCTCATTTGGCAAAGGCAAATCAGTTGCAGTCCTTATTGAAATTGGATTTAACTTTTTTGGCAATCTTTCAGGGAGCATCATCTTATATTACTCCTTCATGGTATGAAAAAATGAACGTGCCAACTTGGAATTACATTTCTGTACATTGTTACGGCAAGGCTAAAATAATAGATAATCATGACGAAGAATATCAATTACTTAATCGGTTGGTGAATCGTTTTGAGAAGAAATATGATTATAAATACAAGCTTGAAGATCTTCCCGATGATTATGTGAAAGATGAAATGAAAGGACTGACTTCATTCATTATAAAGATTGATAAAATTGAAGCTGCATTTAAATTGAGTCAAAACCGGAACGAAAAAGATTTTAATAATATTATCAGTCATCTTGAAAAATCAGATGATGATAACGAGAAGCAAGTTGCAAAAGAGATGAAAGCAAAACGGGATTTATTGTAAGTTGAGACGAGATTTTCTCGTCTCAACTATAGTACAAAACAAAATCAATTACCCCTTCATAAAAACCAGCTGCCCCTTATCCCCATATTCAATGCGAATATTATCACCACTATGAAAGTTACCCATCAATAATTGTTGCGAAAGGGGATTAATCAAATAGCGTTGAATCGTTCGCTTTAATGGACGCGCACCATAAGTTACATCATACCCGATATGAGCCAGCCAATCTTTGGCTTCTTCAGTAATAGCGAGAGTAATATCTTTATCTTCCAACATGGAAGCAACACGTGCAATCTGTAGTTCAACAATTTGTCTTATCTCAGATTTCATTAATGGTTTGAACAGTACAACCTCATCAATACGGTTTAGGAATTCAGGCTTTATGGTTTTGCGTAATAATTCAGACAACTGTAATCGCATTTGTCCCATCTTCGAGTCAAAATTTTCCTCGTCAAGATTCATCAATTCTTCTTGTATTAATTGCGAACCAAGATTTGAAGTCATAATTATAATTGTATTTTTAAAGTTTACAGTTCTTCCTTGATTATCAGTTAACCTTCCGTCATCAAGAACTTGAAGTAATACGTTAAAAACATCGGGGTGAGCTTTTTCGATTTCATCAAGAAGTAAAACCGAGTAAGGTCTTCTTCTTACTGATTCGGTTAATTGTCCCCCCTCTTCATAACCGACATAACCCGGAGGCGCCCCAATTAAACGTGAAACAGAAAACTTCTCCATATACTCCGACATATCAATTCTTACCATCGCATGTTCATCATCAAAAAGAAAATAGGCTAATGCTCTCGCAAGTTCAGTCTTGCCGACGCCTGTTGTTCCTAAGAAAATAAATGAACCGATTGGTCGATTCATATCCTGTAAACCTGCTCGGGAACGTCGTATTGCATTTGCAACTGCAATAACAGCATCATCCTGCCCAATTACTCTTTTATGCAATTCATCTTCAAGACGCAACAATTTACTTCTCTCACTCTCAAGCATCTTACTAACCGGAATGCCTGTCCACTTAGCAACTATCTCGGCAATATCCTCGGCATCCACTTCTTCTTTCAACATCTTCTTAGATTTTTGAACTTCAGCGAGAAGAGCAGTTTCATCTCTCATCTTTTTTTCGAGAGAAGAAATTTTTCCGTATCTAATTTCTGCAACTTTCCCGAGATCACCTTCGCGTTCATAGCGTTCGGCATCAGCTTTAAGTTTTTCGATTTCACTTTTTGCATTTCTGAGAGATTGAATTTTTTCTTTCTCTAAATTCCAATGAAGTTTTAAGCCATTCTTCTCTTCGTTGAATTGACTTAATTCCTCTTCAAGTTCAATTAATCTTTTAGCTGAAGGTTCATCATTTTCTCTTTTCAGAGCTTCACGTTCGATTTCAAGTTGCTTAATTTTTCTTTCGATTACATCAAGCTCTTCCGGCATTGAATCAATTTCAATCCGCAATTTAGAAGCTGATTCATCGATAAGGTCAATTGCTTTATCAGGAAGAAAACGATCTGATATATAACGGCTCGATAACTGAACCGCCGCAACAATAGCGCTGTCGGTTATTCTTACGCCATGATGAACCTCATATCGTTCTTTTAATCCGCGAAGTATGGAAATGGCATCTTCTTCAGAAGGTTCACTTACAATAACTGGTTGAAAGCGTCTTTCAAGCGCTGCATCTTTTTCTATATACTTTTTATATTCGTTCAGTGTAGTTGCGCCGACACAATGTAAATCGCCCCGCGCCAATGCCGGCTTTAATATATTTGCTGCATCAACAGCTCCTTCAGCAGAACCTGCACCGACAAGAGTATGTAGTTCATCGATAAATAAAATTATTTCACCATTGGCATCCTGAACTTCTTTTAATACGGCTTTCATTCTTTCTTCGAATTGTCCCCTGTATTGTGCACCGGCAATTAAGGAAGCAATATCAAGCGCAACGATTCTTTTACTTTTTAGATTTTCCGGAACATCACCCGAAATAATTCTATGCGCCAGTCCCTCTGCGATTGCAGTTTTACCGACTCCAGGTTCTCCGATTAGCACCGGATTATTTTTTGTCCTTCGAGAAAGAACTTGAAGAACTCTTCTTATCTCTTCGTCTCTACCGATAACAGGATCAAGTTTACCGCGCTTTGCAAGTTCATTTAAATCTCTTCCGAATTTTTTTAATGATTGATATGTATCCTCCGCATTTTGAGATGTAACTCGATGAGTACCGCGAACTTCTTTTAATGCTTGAAGAATAATATTATGATTGATTCCGCTATCGCGCAATAATTGTCCCGCATTTCCCCGATCTTCCGAAAGAGCAAGAAGCAAATGCTCTGTTGAAACAAATTCATCTTTTAGATTTTTAGCCTCTTCGGTGGCTAAATCAAATACTTTTCCAAGGTGCTGCGACATCTGTTGATTACCGAGTCCGGAAGCTCCTGTGACTTTTGGGAGTCGTTCTAAAAGTTCAAGTGTTTTAATTTTGATTCGGTCCGAATTAGCTCCGGTCTTTTGAATTATTACATCTGTAATTCCCCCCTTCTCTTCAACAAGAGAAGCGAGAATATGCTCCGGCTCTAATACTTGATTACCGTAATTTTGCGCAATTTCAAGTGCATTCTGAATTGCTTCTTGAGCTTTAATCGTAAACTTATTTTGATTGAATGACATAGTTTCTACCTCTTTTCATATTTTCAAACTTTCGGCATTTCAAAAATAACATTCTATTTCTTATCGAACATCATTTACTTATAGTCCTTTAATAATTCACCTATAAAAATTACTATTGATATTAAATATTATTTTTAATAGTTATGAAGTCAGATTTTTACTTTTTAATCAGATTAGACGGGGATTCCATGAAAAAAGTTTTTTTCGCAATCGCCTTCCTTTGCGGAATTTCAACCGCACAATATTATGGTGAACGAACAACCGAGCAAAGTTTTGAACCTTCTGAAGTTTATTTCAAAAGTAATTTACTGAATCCTTTCGGACTATCAATAATACAACAAATAACTCCATACACAATAGATAATCCCTTTCTCAAACTAATGCAAAATCCGGGAGATTTATATTCCGATAAACAATCTTTATTTTTATATATCGACTTTCGGGGCGAACGAGAAGTGCGCCAGTACTACGATCAAGTAATGCCTCTTTACAGTATCGACTATTCAAGAACAATTGGTTATGATTACCGATGGATGGCATCGCCTCAAGCTGAACCTGAGCCTTTCGTATCACTCGGTTTTTTGAAGTATGTAACAGACAAATTAATGATCGGCGGGACTTATCAATTAATAAATAGTAAATCAAATTATTACAATTCCCCTTATTCATATTATGGATGGAATCCTTATTTAGACGGATTCGGAATTAGAACAATGGAAACAAGTGCAGGCGCACCAACTGTTGATCGTTATTCGGGAAGTGATAACCTTAAAACAAAAGCTCATCTTGCAACTCTTTATACAGGGTATCAAATTTCTGATGAACTTTCTACCGGATTAACTTTCAGTTATGTTAATCATTCACGAAACGGTGAATACGGAAATACTACAAGAAGCGAATATTCTTCAACCGGTATGGATGACTATTATTATTCAAACCAAACCGGAAAAGACCATTCGTACTCGCATTATGATCTTTCGGCGGGAATAAAATATCTTATTAATTCAAAAACTTCTCTTGGTATTAAAGGAGGATTCCTTTCGGGAAACGGGAATCAACTAAACAATTCATTTAACGATTATCAGTATAAGTATAATACGCCAAATGTCTCTTCTAATTGGAATTACTCTTATTCAAAATCATCTTCGAAGCAAGAATATAATCAAGATGGAAACTCATTTTACGCAGGTTTGAATATTCATCATCAACTCAACGAATCAACTACCATTTTAGGATATTACGACTACAGAAATACCAATATCGATCTTTCAAACTCATCTTTAGTTTCGGATACTTCAAATTACAATAGCAGATGGACATCAACTTATAATTCGGTTGTTTATAATTACTCCGGTATCTCATCACTTAAGGATGAAAGGATTGGTTCCGGCACCAGAAAGCTTTCAGAACATAAAATATTTGGCGGTGTTAAAGTAAAACTTAATGAATCAAGCAGTGTAACAACCGGAATTTTCTACAGCTCTAATTCTATTGATGTAAATAGCACTGAACCTGTTAAAGCATATCGTTATTCCAAGTCATTAAGTTCAGCATCTGATAATAGCTATTCATATAATTATGAATATAAATTGATTGAAGATAAACGCCTTGAATGGAATTACACATCAACTAGTAACTCAATTCAGATCCCCGTTATCTTGAACTTTGTGCTCAATCAAAACTGGACACTGACATTAGGCATCAACAAAGTAATGAAGGACTGGGAAGTTAAACAACAAACATTGGCTCATTTTGCATTAAGAGACAAAACCGATAACGGAGTTAATAACAAAGAGATAAACTTTATAGAAAGATACACACAGCCGGACGAATCATACACTGAAGAATACACACATATGTTTGTAGGATTCGAAGCCAACATATCAAAAATGTTTACTTTGAGATTATTAATTGAACCGGAAATATTCAATGAACGGAATGAGTTCAATTTATTAAATCAATGGTGGTTAGGGTTTGAAGTAAGGTTATAATTCCAGAGCATTTCTGCGGTTAATATTTTTTGTGTTTCTTTGCTTTCTCTGCGTCTCTGCGAGAAATTGTTTTCAAGAAATCAAATTGCAGTAAATTAACTTACTTACATAATCTTTTTTCTCTTAAACCAAATAAAAATAGTAACGGCTATTGAAACCATTACCCCAAGAATCAGAAAATAGCCGCTTTCCCATTTTAGTTCAGGCATGTTAACGAAGTTCATTCCATAGATTCCCGCGATGAATGTCAAAGGTAAAAAGAAAGCCGAAAAGATTGTCAGTAGTTTCATCACTTCATTACTTCTTTGAGCAGTCACCGATATATAAGAGTTCAAAATTGTAGTTGCATCTTCCAGTACTTCATCATATTGTAAAAGATAACGAATGGTCGTTTCTCTCAAATCCTGTAAAGTTGAATTCAGTTCTGGTTTTACAGTGATAAGATTTAATACATTCTGGGTTAAGTGCAATATCTTTTTAGATATTCTGGCTTTTGATTTTTGATAATAGAGTGATTCAATAGAAATTGAACCCCCGCTTTTCAAGAAAATCTCTCCTTCGAATTTATCCATCTTATCGCTTTGATACTGCAGTGGTTCCTCAAATGTTAAAAGCATACTATTAATGATACGTAACATTATAGATTCGCTACAGTCAAACTCACCAGTTAGATTCTTTAAAAAGTCAAACGAAGCTCTGTGAATAGTGATTAGTCTTTTTTCGTTTATGAAAAAAGCAATTTTATTAGATAGTTCTCCAACGGTGGTAACATCCTCCGCCAAGTCAGCTGAATAGGCTCTTAAAATTAAAAATGTATACTCATTCACTTTTTCAATTTTGGGAAGATGTCCGTGCTGTAAACTGTCAACTATTAAATTAATATCGATATTAAAAGGTTCGGTTACAGTTTGTAATTCAGCCTTGTCCGGTTTTTCAAGATCAATCCACTCAAAATTACCGTATGTTTTTATTGATTTGCTCATTTTTTTTAAAGTTCTTCGTTATTTGCAAACAGACCATATTAGATTTCTATACGTAATATTGCTAATAATTCCCGTCAAAGTCTATTCTTCCTTTTTTCTTTATCTCATTCTATTGAAGATTGATTTGCCGTAAAAAGATTCTTATAAATCAAACGAATTTGTTTACCTATTCCGATTTTGTATTGTTTTTTAAACGGTTTCAGCTATTTTTTTAATCATTCCTTGAAAAATAAAACCGTGAAATGGAAGAACAGAATACCAATATATTCTTCCTAAAAGACCCAACGGTCTGAATGTTGCAGTTTGTGTTAGTATATTATTCTCGTCGATTTTAAACTCCAACCATGCATCACCGGGCAATTTCATTTCAGCATATAACAACAATCTCTCTTCGTTTTTATCTGCTAAAAGAACACGCCAAAAATCAAGCGCATCTCCGGGAAATATTTCGTAATCATTTTTCCTGCCTCTTCGCATTCCAACACCGCCGATTAGCTGATCTAAAAAACCTCTTACTTCCCATAACCAGTTACCATAATACCATCCTGACTTTCCACCGATTGACCATATTTTTTTGAGTGATTCATCGCTGTTATTAACCTTCAATTTGCGAATATCCTTAAAGCATCCGTTCACCGGGACTTGAATATATTGCGAAAGTCCTTTGCTTATTATTTCACTTGTCTGTGCATCTTTCCAGCTTGATATTACTTGGTTTTGCTCAATTTTGTCGAATGCCAATTTTATTGAAGTATCGTAATCAATTAGTTTTATTCCAAGTGTTTCGGCTAAATTATTTGGTTGACAAATCACCTCAACCTTCATGCTGTTTACTAAATTTTTTGCTAATGCAAATGATGTGGCTGTAACAAATAATAACCAATAAGATGAAATTTTAGGTGTCATAACCGGGACAATAACTATTCGCCTTTTTAGTCCCCGTATTTTTGCAAATCGCAAAAGCATTTCTTTATAGCTTAAAACATCTGGTCCGCCGATATCATAACTATTATTATATGTTTCGGTGCTGCCGATTACACCTATTAAAAATTCAACAACATTTCGAATAGCAATTGGTTGGGATTTTGTTTTAAGCCATCGCGGTGTAATCATAAATGGTAGTTTTTCGACCAAATCGCGAATGATTTCAAATGATGCACTCCCCGAACCTACAATTATTCCGGCTCTCAAAGTAGTTAGTGCAAAATTAGAATCGGATAAAATAGTCTCTACATTTTTGCGTGACGATAAATGTTTTGATAACTCAACTGAATTAATAATGCCGCTTAAATAAATTACTTGTTTCGCATTCGTTTGATTGATGCGTTCTTTAAAGTTTTGAGCACATACCTCCTCCATATTCTCAAAGTCGCCGAAGGCTGTTGACATAGAGTGTATTAGATAGTAGGCGGCATCAATATCATTTGGAATTGTCTGCAGACTCTCTTTTACTAAAAAATCCGCTTCAATTAATTTTAGATTTGAATGATTATACTTTGTAGTATTAAATCTGTTTTTGTCTCTTACACAACAAACTACTTCGTGTCCATTTTCTAATAGGACGGGCAATAATCTTTGTGCAATATATCCGGTAACACCGGTTAGTAGAATTTTCATAAGTTAAATTTTGATTCTATTTTTAATTGTTGTTCGAATCTACTCCGTTTCTTCTTTGAAGTAACGTGTAATAGATAAAACAATTCTTCGGGCTATTTCGTTTCAGTGGAGATGTTTTTTAAATTATTCTTGCTAAAGCGGTTGTTTTTTCAAAAGCAGCATCCTTAAGATTATTAAGATGCGATGACTTTTCGTCATGGTAATTTATCCTTGAATTGTGTCATTACTATTTATTGATTTCAAATAGCTTTGTTCTATCTCTCTGCAATTATCAGCATTTCATAATCTTCGGTGGTTAATTTATCTTCCTTTGAAAAAGCACCAAGTTTTGCTCCGCAGATTTCAATTTTTGTGAAGCCAAGTGATTTAAGAAGCAAGGTTATTTCACTCGGCACATAATATCTTTCGTTACAATCCAATTGTTTTACATTTCCGTTATCGTCTTCAAAAGTTGTAACGTTATGGTCACGGAAAGTCATCAAATCAAAGTGAGTGCTTTTGTAAGTTGCATTCCCATCTTGCTTCCCATCGCCGTGAAATTCATTTACTGAATGATATAGTGGAAATAAACCGTTCAATGTTGTAAAGATAAATTTTGCTTTCGGTTTTAATGCTTTTGATACATTTTGTAAAATCTCGTAGTTCATTTCATCCGTTTCCATTAATGGAAATCCCCCTTCGCATAGCATTATAGCTGCATCAAACTGATTATCGAAAGGCAAATTTCTTGCATCATGTTTTAATAAATCAATCTTTAAATCAGCAGCTTTCGCTTTCTCTCTTGCTCGTTCTAATTGCGTCTCCGACAAATCAATACCGGTAACCAAATAACCACGTTTAGATAATTCGATTGTGTGTCTGCCGGTTCCACACCCAACATCAATAATTTTTAATGACTTATCAAAGTTTAATTCTTTTTCAATGAAATCACATTCACCCAAAGTCCCCTGAGTAAAAATCTCATTGTCATATTTTTGACCGTAATTCTCAAAAAGTGATTCATACCATTGTTGCTTACTCATTTGATTCCCCAATTATTCTTAATGTTAATTTCGTCTGTAAAAATAATCAATTCATTTTATTTTTTTGTCTTCTTGGCGACTTAGCGAGAGATTGCCTTTTGTTTTTCTTCGCGCTTTCGTAAATCCTCCCCCTTGTATTCAGAAGCAATAGTACATAAATTTAAGGTAAATGAATTGGGATTAGTTGTGAGTAATCGTATCGATCAGGAAGATTTATTTTTCATAGCACAAAAGTTAAAAGAGAAGAACCGATAAAATGATTAAGAAATTCAAAACATTCGAAGAAGCGCAGCGTGATCTTTGGGTTATGAACCCTGATGAAGCATACTATCAAAGACTAAAAGAATTTTACGATTTTGCCTTAACATTCAACAAACGAAAACTACCGCGTGGAGTCTTCAAATTCAAAACCTTTGAAGAAGCCCGACAGCACCGCCAAACCCTCAAATAAAAACCTTTAATCTCTCCAAGCAATTGCTTTCTACTTTTTTTGCGTCTCTTATAGAAATTGCTTTTTGTCTTCTTAGCGCCTCTGCGACTTTGCGAGAGAATGCCTTATATTTCCCTTTGCTTTCTCTGCGTATCAGCGTGAGAAAATCGTTTTTCGCCAAAACGCAAACTTTATATTTAATCACAACAGTAACGGGAAATCGATTTATAAACATTCATCGCCGAAATTTCACTTTATCGTTTTTCTATTCTTCCGTCAGAATAACGGGCAAATCTTCACGGTGTGCACAGAAAATAAAAGGATTCCCCATTCTCCACTGTGAGCCCAATTTTTCAACTCCGAGAACTTTTTTCATTCTTGTTTTCATTTTCTTTATATCTCTATTTTGATAATAGATTTACATTACACTTACTAAACTTTAGTATCGCAAACTATCTTCAGCCATTTTTGTAACTGCCTCATTTTCAAAATTGTAAAGTCTAACGTAGGTCTGAGAAGAGTTGTTACTGTTCTGTGGTGTAATAACTACAAAAGTCCTTCTTGTCGGAACAATATTATTATGATCAATCCATGTTCCCGTATTTGCATATACTGATTTTAGACCATTATGGTTGTTGGAAGATTCAATTTTGGGGTCGTGTGTATGCCCAAAGATAACAATTCTTTTATCTGAGTTCGGATTCAAAAAGTATTGAATCTTTGCCTGATTATCTGATTCACTCGCTTTAGCAGCATTTGCGATTGCCTGACCGGTTGGAATATTAACAGCCACATGATTTAGAGCTTGTCTTTGACTCCATGTGTCCTGAATTCCCTTATAAAGATAAACATCGATAAACCCACCTGAAGTCGTTTGATACGGGAGTAAATCGTTTACAGAATAAGTCCCCGTGAATCCGTCAATGTTTGTCACAATAATATCCTCATCAAATCTATTCTCTATCGTAAGATAATTAATTGCCCATTCCCAAATTTTCCAGTATACAAAGAGTAAACTTTGACTTTCGTTGCCGGAGGCATTTGGAATAACTACATTTAAAGTATCGATTGGAGTCGGGTAATTTTGTATTACATGGAGAGCGGCTATTCTTGTGAAAAAGTATCCCGGAGGTGTTATGTTCCCCGATGCAATATCTTGATTTGAAAACTGATCCGGAGCGCAGAAGAAATTGTAGCGGTGTCCATGCTCAATAGCTATTTTTGGATAAGCTGAAGGTGTATATGTCCCTAACCCTTGTTGGGAATCTCTCGCTTGATTTATTCCGGGAAGAATAAGGTTTACATTTGCCGAAGTAATTGTTAAATCATGATTCCCCGGAACATAAGTAACTAATATTTTCCCTTCTTGAATTATGTTATTGAGAACATCAATCACTCCTTTGTTAGTTCTTGCTATCCGTTGAACAAAATCAGCCTGATCTTTTCCATCGTAAGTATTTACATTTGCAGGGACAAACCATTCATCTAATAAGTCTCCCGCTATAACAAGCTCAGCAACATTTGGAGCAGCCTTGATTTGTTTGAGCAACTTCTCAAGCGCACCAAGATTCTCTTTAATTTCAGAATATGCAAGGTCTGCACCAAGATGAATATCACTCATAACAACTATCATATTCCTCTCAGCACCGCCATTACTGAATGGGTTTATTACAGTATCCGCCGGACCTGTTGGATCGGATTTATTACACGATATAAGTAATGTTAGTAAGAACATCACCGATATCAACCATAAACTCTTCAAATAAATTTTCAAAACATTGGACTTTCTTTCGTACAGCAAAATCAAAAACTCTTTATAAGTATCTCTCTAAAGTACGCATTATTACGTCTCGGTTTTAGAGCATTTGTATGCCCCTGTTTTTGCTTTCTCTGCGAGAGATTATTTTTTGTTTTTCCCTTTCCTTCCTCCCCTCATTTGATTTCCCTCTCGATTTAGGTAAATTTATGCTTATATTTTTTCACAATCTGATAGATACTGATTATGCGTTATCCCTTTCAAGAAGTTGAATCCAAATGGCAAAAATATTGGGAAGATAATAAGGTTTACAAAACCGATTTCTCCAAAACAGAAAATAAACTCTACACCCTTGTAATGTTCATTTATCCGAGTGGCTCCAAACTACACTGCGGTCATTGGTACAACTACGGACCAACCGATTCATGGGCGCGATTCAAAAAACTTAAAGGCTTCAACGTTTTTGAGCCGATGGGTTACGATGCATTCGGATTACCCGCAGAAAACTACGCCATCAAAACCGGAATTCATCCTTACGACAGCACAATGACCAATATTAAAGATATTCGTCAGCAACTAAAAAAGATGGGCTGCATGTACGATTGGGATAACGAACTAATGACCTGCGTCCCCGAATATTATAAATGGAATCAATGGTTATTCCTACAGCTTCTTAAAAAAGGATTAGCATACAGAAAGAACGCACCGGTTAATTGGTGTACATCATGCAATACCGTTCTTGCCAACGAACAAGTACTTGGCGACGGCACCTGCGAACGATGCGGCTCAACCGTTATCCAAAAAAATCTAACTCAATGGTTCTTTAAGATTACCGATTACGCCGAAGAATTATTACAAGGTTTGGAGACAATCAATTGGCCTGATAAAACAAAACTAATGCAGCGTAATTGGATTTGAAAAAGTGTTGGTGCGGAAGTTCACTTCAAAGTTGAGAATAGTGAAGAAGTAATTTCAGTCTTCACAACACGCCCCGATACTTTATTCGGTGTTACGTATGTAGTTATTGCTCCCGAACATTCTTTAGTTGATAAATTAGTTGCTCCGGAAAATAAATCGGCAGTTGATGAATATCGTGAATCAACACGCAAACTAACCGAAATCGAACGAACCTCAACGGTAAAAGAAAAAACCGGTGTACCGCTTGGTACTTATGCAATTAATCCCGTTAACGGTGAGCGCGTCCCAATTTGGATTGCAGATTACGCACTCCTTACTTATGGTACAGGCTGTGTTATGGCTGTCCCCGGACATGATGAACGTGACTTCGAATTTGCAACCAAGTTTAATTTACCAATCAGAAAAGTTATTCTTCAAGAAGGAACAAATGAAGCTGATGAATTAAAAGAGGCATTCACCGAAATTGGGATAATGGTTAACTCAGCACAATTTAACGGTCTCCGTTCTGATGAAGGAAAAGCAAGTATTATAAAATCTCTTGAAGCAAATAATACCGGAAAAAGTAAAATCAATTTCCGATTGCGCGATTGGCTTATCTCCCGACAACGATATTGGGGAACCCCTATTCCGATTATTCATTGTCCTTCATGCGGTGAAGTTCCCGTTCCTGAAGATCAACTTCCGGTAGAACTGCCTTACGATGTTGAGTTTAAGCCGGCAGGAGAGTCTCCTCTCGCAGCAAATGAAAAGTTCATTAATGCTAAATGCCCGAAGTGCGGTGCCGATGCGAAAAGAGATCCCGATACAATGGATACTTTTGTCGATTCAAGCTGGTATTATTTCCGTTACTTAAATCCCAAAATATCGGATGCAATTTTTGATAAAGAATTAACCGATAAGTTTGTTCCTGTCGATATGTATGTCGGCGGTGCAGAACATGCAACTATGCATTTACTCTATTCAAGATTCATCCATAAATTTATGCGCGATATTGGATTAACCAAATCCAATGAACCATTCCAAACTCTTGTACATCAGGGAACCATTACAAATTCCGGCGCAAAGATGTCGAAGTCGAAAGGGAATGTTGTTAATCCCGATGACTTTACTAAAAATGTCGGTAACGATGTTTTCAGATTATACTTGATGTTCATGGGACCCTATGAACAAGGGGGCGATTGGAGTGATAAAGGAATTTCCGGCACAGAACGATTTGTTCAGCGTGTTTATGATCTCTTTATGAATCACGAAAATGCTGCTAAAGAATTTCCTGCAAAAGAGAAATACGATCTTTCAACTTTAACCGATGTTGAGAAATCTATTTACAGAAAAATAAATCAAACTATAACTAAAGTCGAAGTAGAATTACAGCACTTCAGATTCAATACTGCAATAGCAAGTATGATGGAATTGATAAATGAATTAAAATCTTTACCAAATTGCAGTAAAGAAATTCAATCTTACACATTAAACAGATTTGCGGTTATATTAGCTCCTCTCGCTCCTCACCTTGCCGAGGAGTGCTGGGAAAAAGTTGGTAACAATAAATCATTATTTAAAACTCCCGTCTGGTTTGAGCCTGATAAAGATGCATTAATCGAAGAGATTGCAAATGTTGCAGTTCAAATTAACGGCAAACTCCGCGCAACCATTGAAGTTCCGACAAACAGCGAAGTTGAGGAAGTTAAAAGAATAGCTTATGCTGACGAACGTGTAAAGAAATGGTTTGAAGATAAAACTATCGTTAAAGAAATCTTTGTTAAGAATAAAATTCTTAACGTGGTAATAAAGTAAATTAAGAAAAATACTGTTCTATATAAGGAGAATAAATGTTAGATATTAAATTAATCCGCGAAAATCCCGAACTTGTGCGACAAGGATTATTAAACAAGAATGCAAAAGATGTTGTCACTGAAGTTCTTGCTGTTGATGAAGAACGACGACAATTAATTCTTAGAACCGATGAATTAAAATCAAAGCGTAACCAGGTTTCTGCAAAAATTCCGCAAATGAAAAAAGCGGGTGAAGATACAGCTCCCTTACTTGCTGAAATGAAACTTGTTTCCGATGAGATTACACAACTCGATATTATCCTTCGTGAGAAAGAGGAAGTATTAGAAGAGATTTTACGTTATACCCCTAATCTTTCACACTCTTCCGTTCCGGTCGGTAAAACAGCGGAAGAAAATGTTGAAACTAAAAAGTGGTTGCCCGATGGTTTTTCTTTTGAGAATGACTTTAAACCGCTTGATCATATTCAACTTGGGAAGAAGTTGAAGATTCTTGATTTTGAAAGAGGGACTAAAATCTCAGGCTCAGGTTTCCCATTGTATATCGGCAAAGGAGCAACTCTTGAAAGAGCATTAATTAATTTTATGCTTGATTATCATTTGCAGCATCACGGTTATTCGGAGGTAATGCCTCCAATTTTGGTCAACCGTGAATCGATGAAAGGAACGGGACAAATACCGAAAATGGAAGAGGATATGTACTTCATCGAAAAAGATGGTTTATATCCAATACCAACTGCTGAAGTCCCGATTACAAATATTCATCGCGATGAAATTCTTTCCGAAAAAGAATTACCCGTTAAGTATGTAGGCTACTCTCCCTGTTTCAGAAGGGAAGCCGGTTCATACGGAAAAGATTCAAAAGGATTTTTGCGAGTACATCAATTCAATAAAGTTGAAATGGTTAAATTTGTAAAACCTGAAACTTCTTACGATGAATTGGAGTTGTTAGTAAATGATGCAGAAGATATTCTTCAAGCATTGCATATTCCATATAGATTATTATTATTGTGTACGGGCGATTTAAGTTTTTCGGCGGCTAAATGTTACGATATCGAAACATGGTCTCCTGCAGAAAATAAATGGCTTGAAGCCTCGTCATGCAGTAACTTTGAGGCATTCCAGGCAAGAAGGGCAAATATAAGATTCAGAAGAGAAGAGACTAAAAAACCTGAATATCTTCATACATTAAATGGAAGCGGATTAGCTACAAGCCGTTTAATGGTTTCGATTCTGGAAAATAATCAAACACCTGAAGGACAAATTGTTGTTCCTAAAGTGCTTCAAAAATATACAGGTTTCGAGATTATCGATTAAGAATTAGAAAGTATATCTGCCACCAAGTCTCTAAGGCGCGTAGGATTTATTGAATTATCTTGGTGACTTCGTGGCAATTATTAATCAAAGCATGATTAATCAACAGAATTATCGTTTTATTTAATACCATCCGGGCAAGACAAGAATTTGATGACAAATCTTTTCACATTAAAGAAATACTTTCTTCGTTATAAATGGAAGATTGTACTTGGAATTTTATTCATTCTCCTTTCCAATGCGGGAACGGTTTATGTTCCTCTAATAATTAAAGACTCAATTAATGAACTTCAAAGTTCATTAAATTATGACACGATTACGCGTCACGCAATTCTTATTGTTATTGCATCATTAATTTCGGGTATCTTCAGATTTTTAATCAGACAGACAATTATTGTTGTCTCAAGAGAAATTGAATATGATTTACGTGGTGATTTTTGGAGTCATATTCAGCAACTTCCGTTAAGGTATTTTCAGAATACTGCCACGGGAAATATTATGGCACACGCAACCAATGATATAAATGCGGTGCGCATGTTTATTGGTCCTGCCGTAATGTATTCAATCGATACAATAATACGATTAGCGATTGTAGTTGTTATAATGGTTACGATAAGTCCGATGGTTACACTCTATGCATTACTTCCGCTGCCGTTATTATCCATTTTGGTTTACGTTGTTGGAAAGAAAATACATGAACGTTTTACTCTCATTCAGGAAAAGTTTTCTGAATTGACAACCAAAGCGCAAGAGAATTTTTCCGGAATCCGTGTTGTTAAATCTTATGTTCGGGAAGAAAATGAAATAGACTCCTTCAAAGTGTTGAGCAAAGAATATCTTCAAAAGAATATGCATCTTGTTAAGCTTCAGGCATTGTTTCAGCCGATTTTATTTTTAGTTACAGGTCTATCGGTTATCATTGTAATGTGGTCTGGTGGTGTTAGTGTAATCGAAAAAGAACTTTTACTTGGCGATATAACAGCGCTTATAATTTATCTCGGTATTTTAACTTGGCCAATGATAGCATTCGGTTGGGTTGTAAATATTATTCAGCAAGCCGAAGCAAGCATGAAACGATTGAACAAAATATTTAACGAACCTTATGAAATTGATGATTCTGCAGAAACCGATAAAAACATCGTTTCAATCAAAGGTGAAATCAAACTAAAGAATGTTTCGTTCAGATATAATGAGAACTCACCGGTAATCTTAGACAATATTGATTTGACTATTCCATCAGGTACTTCGTTAGCAATAATGGGACATACAGGAAGCGGTAAAACTTCATTTGTAAATTTAATTCCGCGTCTTTATGATGTAACCGATGGAGAAATATTAATCGATGGTCACCCGATTAAAACAATTCCTCTTTCTGTTTTAAGAAACAATATTGGATTAGTTCAGCAAGAAACATTTCTCTTCTCCGATTCATTGTTAAACAACCTTGGATATGGGATGAGAGATCCTGATAAGGAAAATATTCTTAAAGCAGCCCGGATAGCTCAATTTGATAAAGATGTAAAAGAGTTTCCCAATCAATATGAAACAATAATTGGTGAAAGAGGTATAACCCTCTCCGGTGGACAAAAACAAAGGGCAACTCTAACAAGGGCGTTGGCTATAGATCCACAAATACTTATTCTTGATGATTCCTTCTCCGCTGTTGATACAAATACTGAAGAAGAGATATTGAGAAATCTAAAATCATTTATGAAAGAAAGAACAAGCATAATTATTAGTCATAGAGTCTCAACGGTAAAAGATGCGGATAAAATTATCGTACTTGAAAAGGGAAAAATTGCAGAGCTAGGTTCTCATAATGAATTGATCGCACTTAACGGTATTTATGCAGATATCTATTACAAACAGCTTCTTGAAAAAGAGCTCGAAGAAATAAACTAAAAGTTTAACTACGGAAATAAATGGCACAAGATTCCAAATCAGATGACGAAATACTCGGTAAAGCATACGACGCTAAATTAATGAAGCGTCTTCTTGGATATGTTAAACCATACAAGAAATATGTTATAGCTGCCATAATATTGAATATTATTGTTGCCGCACTCGGACCACTACGTCCTTACTTAACTAAAATCGCAGTTGATGATTATATCGTTAATAGTGACTTCGATGGATTATTTTACATTACTCTTGCTCTATTTGGTTCATTGGTTTTCCAATCGGTGATGCAATATTTTCTTACTTACTACACGCAGTATCTCGGACAAAAAACAATTTACGATCTTCGCGTTAAGCTGTTCTCTCATACACAGAAACTTGCCGCAAAGTTTTTCGATAAAACTCCGATTGGTAGAATAGTTACACGAGTAACTAATGATATTGAATCATTAAACGAGCTCTTTTCATCCGGAATTGTAATGGTATTCAGTGATGTCTTTATAATACTCTGGATATTAGGTTTTATGTTTTTCCTCGATTGGCGGCTATCTCTTGTTTCGCTTTCTGTATTACCGATTTTGATTTACGGAACATTTCTTTTCAGAAAGAAAGTGCGTGAAAGTTATCGAGATGTGAGGTTTCACCTTGCAAGATTGAATTCCTATATGCAGGAACATGTAACGGGTATTTCTGTAGTTCAAATATTCCATAAGCAAAAAGATGAGATGAAGAACTTCTCATCGATTAATCAAGATCATACAACTGCAAATATTAATTCTATTTTCTATTATGCGATATTTTATCCGGCGGTGGAATTAATAAGTTCAGCAGCAATTGCATTAATAATATGGTATGGCGGCGGTGAGATTATTCAGGCAAATCTTTCACTCGGGGTACTTTTTGCTTTTATCCAATATACAGAAATGTTCTTCAGACCGATTCGCGATTTGTCGGAAAAATATAATATAATGCAAACAGCAATGGCTTCTTCTGAAAGAATATTTAAGCTGCTTGATAACGATACTGTTATAAAAAATCCCGAGTCACCAATTCTCTTAAACTCGGTAAAAGGGAAAATCGAATTTAAAGATGTCTCCTTTGCTTATAATGAAGAAGATTATGTCCTAAAAAATATTTCTCTTCAAATAAATCCCGGAGAAACAGTTGCAATTGTCGGTGCTACAGGAGCGGGCAAAACAAGTATCATAAATATTTTAACCCGATTTTATGATATTACCAAAGGGGAAATTTCTCTAGATGGAATCAATATTCAATCATTGGATAAGCGTGAATTACGTAAATATATATCGGTGGTATTGCAGGATGTATTTCTCTTCTCTGGAACAATCCGTTCTAATATAACAATGAATAACCCCGATATTAGCGACAAAGAAATGATGGAAGCTGCAAAACTTGTCGGTGCCGATCGTTTCATAAATAACCTTCCATTAAAATATGATGAGCCGGTCAAGGAGCGTGGTGCAACTTTAAGCGTTGGACAAAAGCAATTAATTTCATTTGCGCGTGCGCTTGCTTATAATCCGCAAATCCTCATTTTAGATGAGGCGACCTCCAGTGTTGATACCGAAACAGAGATACTTATTCAGAAGGCTATAGAAAAACTGCTTGTAGGAAGAACGGCTATTGTAATTGCACACAGACTCTCAACAATACAAAACGCAAGCAAGATTATTGTTATGCACAAAGGAGAGATTAAAGAAACCGGAAATCATCAGGAGTTACTAGCAAAGAAGGGTATTTATTACAAACTCTATCAATTGCAATATAAAGATCAGGAAGTTATAGTTTAAGTTTTTCTATTTATTGTTTATGAGGTTGAATCTAAATTTTCTAAATCTATAATATCTTTTGGTCTACCGGTTGATTTTTTATTTTTAATTAATTCTTCTCGGCCAATAAAATCAATACTAACATCATCTATTTGCTTTTCAAATTTATTACGATAACATTCTTCGAAATTAACACCATCAACCGCTAATAATATATCAATTCGATAAGGAGGATATCCAAGTTGAATGACATTTTCGCTGTTAAGAAAATCCTCTATCTTAACATTATAGGAGCTAAAACCAAATTCAGAAAGTATATTTACCATTTTAGCAGCGTTTTGTTCGGTATTATTAATCCAGAAATCAATATCTCCTGTATATCTTGGGAAACCATGTAAACCCACTGCATATCCGCCAACAATTAAATACTCAACGTGATTTTGATTTAACAATTTTACAAACTCTTTGAAGTCCCTGCTGAACATCTTTGGTCCCTTTTACTAAAACAAAATATTGTTGCCTAAGAATTTCGATTGCATCAATTCTTTCTTGATAGGAAACAGTCTTCCAATAATCTGATTCTTTCTCGGGGTCTCTCCGATTTTTAATTCTAAGAATTTTATCCATCTAAATGACCATCTATTAATAATAACTTTTGACACAACAATTTACTAATTCCAACTACTTAAGTAAATATAAATGTCTTTGACGTGATATTGCTAATTCATGGTGCTGCTGAAAAGAAAAGGTTAGTAATTCTCAACAAGCTATTATCTCTTAATACTTTCTCTTATATTTGGGAAAAACAATTCTAAATCAAATTAAATCATTTTACATTAATGTAAATATAAAGTTTTAGGAGGTTCTTTATGTCCAAACTTCGCTTTATGACTCTGGAACGTCATATCATTGAGGAAGAAAGAAAACACCCCGAAGCTACGGGTGAATTATCACGTCTTCTTTCTGATTTATCTATCGCCGCAAAAGTAATCTCTCTGGAAGTAAATAAAGCAGGACTTGCCGAGATACTCGGCTTTACCGGTGATCAAAATGTTCATGGCGAAAATGTTAAAAAGCTTGATATCTATGCACATGATATGCTTTTCAGAGCAATGGATCATGGCGGACATTTATGTGTTATGGCTTCCGAAGAGGAAGAAAATATTATTCATATTCCCTCGCACCACAGACTTGGTAAGTATGTCTTATTATTTGATCCACTTGACGGCTCATCAAATATTGATGCTAACGTAAGTATCGGGACAATATTTTCAATCTATAAAAGAATTTCTCCTGACGATACTCCAGGCACAATTGAAGATTGCCTTCAAGCGGGAATGCATCAAGTTGCTGCGGGTTATGTTGTTTATGGTTCTTCAACGGTTCTGACTTACACTGCCGGTAATGGTGCACACAATTTTACACTCGAACCTTCCATCGGTGAATTTTTACTTTCACATGAGAATATTAAAATTCCCTCAAAAGGAAAAATTTATAGTATCAATGAAGGGAATTATAAATATTGGCATCCCGGACTTAAAAAATATATCAAATATCTTCAAGAAGAAGACGAAGCAACAAGTCGTCCTTATTCAACTCGCTACATTGGATCGATGGTGGCAGATATTCATAGAACTTTGCTTTATGGCGGAATATTTATGTATCCGGCTGACTCACGAAGCCCAAACGGAAAACTTCGATTAATGTATGAATGTAATCCGGTTGCAATGATTATTGAGGCTGCTGGAGGTAGAGCAACCGATGGGAAAAAGAGATTACTGGAAATAGAGCCTTTCGAATTGCATCAAAGAGTACCGATTTTTGCCGGTAGTCCGGAAGATGTACTCATGGTTGAACATTTTATGCGTAAAGAAGAAGAATTTTTTAAGAGATAATCCTTTTTTTATTTCGATTCAATCTAAGATTGAATCGAAATGATTCAATTGAACATCTTACATACTATTATTTGGATTAGGTGTTCTAAATTATTAAGAGGAGTATCATTTTGATTAATCAACATAAGTCGATAGTTGAGCTGAGGAGTAAAATCTATTTTTTAACTTTTTTTCTGATATTTATTGGTTCTCTTCTCCCGATAAATTCTTATAGCCAGCAAAATCTAAGTATTGATAGTACCTTCAAATATAAATTGCGCCTTGAGCCATTAATTATGAATAATATGCCGGGGCTCCATTCATATGCGTATGCCCAGCATGACGGAAAATTGTTGTTGGTAGGAGGTCGAACAGATGGAATTCACGCAAGACAACCATTTGCATCTTTTCCGGCAGAAAAAAACAATAAAACCCTATTTGTTGTTGATCCAATTCTAAAACAGTCATGGGCTTTGTCTATACTAACTCTCCCGTCAAATATTTCAGAGCATCTTCAATCTACGAATATGAATTTTTATCAAAATGGAGATACTCTTTATATTATCGGTGGGTACGCTTATAGTGCAACTGCTAATACACACATAACCTTTCCAAAACTTACTACTCTTATCGTTTCTGAAGTAATAGAACAAGTTATTTCAGGACAACTTAATGCTTCATCATTTAAACAAACAACAGACCAAAGATTTGCAGTTACCGGAGGTCAGTTGGGTAAATTGGATGATGTATTACTCTTAGTTGGCGGACATCGTTTTGACGGTAGATATAATCCATTTGGAGGACCTACCTTCACTCAAACATATACAAATGCAATTAGACGATTCATAATCGACAACTCAGGAACCACTCCTTCAATAACATATTATCTTGAAATAACTGATACGATTCATTTAAGAAGAAGAGACTATAATTTGGTTCCATACATTTTTGATGGTGGTCAAACGGGTTATATGATTTCAACGGGTGTATTTAGAAGTGATATAGATTTACCCTTCTTATATCCAGTGATGATTGATGCGAACAATTATTATCCGGATACTTCTTTTAATCAATATTTGAGCCATTATCATAGTCCAAAATTGTCTATTTATGAGACTGCCAATGACGAATTGCATATGCTGTTTTTAGGAGGGATTGCACAGTATTATTTCGAAAACAATTTAATTGTTCAGGACAATTTAGTCCCTTTTGTTAATACAATTAGCCGAGTCAGTAGAATAGGAGATAGTGCTCTAGTCGAGTATGCTTTACCATACAAAATGCCTAATTTGAAAGGGGCTAGTGCTGAGTTTATTCCGAATAAAAACCTTCCTCAAAATGAATCAGGAGTTTTTTTGATGGACGGTATCGAGGAGACTGAAATATTGATGGGATATATTGTTGGTGGAATTAATACACCATCACGAAATCCTTTTTCTACAAACACAACTAATCTTACCTCAGCCGATACATCTATTTATCGAGTTTTACTGGAACGAAATGTAACCACACAAATTAAATCAGAGGAAGTCCCAACAAAGGTTCAATTATATCAAAATTACCCGAACCCTTTTAATCCCACCACAAAAATAAAATATTCAACACCAGAGAATGGATTTATCTCAATTAAAATTTATGATGTTTTGGGCAGAGAAATTAAGGCATTAGTTAATGAATACAAAGGCGCTGGAATCTATGAAATTGAGTTTGAAGCCACCGAGTTACCCAGTGGGACTTATTTTTACACAATTTCCGGGAATAGTTATTTTGCAACTCAAAAAATGATTTTGCTGAAGTAAAAAAACTCCACTCTTTGATTTGCAATAGAAACACTTATACACTTGATGATAAATCTAATTTCTAACTTATTATCACCCTGGACTGATTAAAGGATAGTCTTTAATTCTTTATCTATCTTTTCAGCTAAATCTTTTACCGAAATTCCCTTTAATGATAGCTTTGCATTTCTAACTGTTATAAGAGGAGCATCCCCTTCTCCTTTTACAAACTTGTAAAGAGAATATCCTAAGCGGTTTCTATCGTTTGCCACCGGGATATTTTCTGCAAACTTCTCCACAATAGCATAAACTTTTTTTTCAATTGATTCAGCCGGAAATTCTAAAGTTGCCGGCGCGGATAATGTGCCCATAATTTTTCCTCGCTATTTTTATTACAAAAATAGTTAAGAGTTTGCAAACTTCAATACTCTTTACTTGGTAACATCTCCTCTTTTAGGTAATTTTGATAAAATATTTATTAAACTACTTTGCAATTAGAAAAAATCCAAAAAATATTGATCGTCCGATTAAGTTCATTGGGAGATGTGCTTCTGACAACTCCAATTTACCGTTCGTTTAAAAAAGCTTATCCCGAAATAATAATCCATTCTGTAGTATTAGATTCCTACTTTGATGTTTTAAAAGATAACCCCTATATAAACAGTGTTTGGCAATACAATAAAAATATTGAGGCTGAAAAAGAACTAAGAAAAACATTAAAAAATGAAGAATTCGATTTAGTAATTGATTTGCAGAATAATTTTCGGTCTAGAAGATTAGTGAGAAGTATTTGCCAAACCATATTAAGATTTGAAAAATTAACCTTAAAGAAATTTCTACTTGTTCAATTGAAAATAAATTTGTTAAGAGAGACTCCATCTATTCCGGAAAGATATGCTTTAACGGTTCCCGGATTAAAGTTAGATAATGAAGGTTTGGATATTTTCGTCCCCGCCGTCAAAACAGCAAGAATTAAAGAGGGGGAGAAATTTATCGGATTTTGCCCCGGCTCACGGCACTATACAAAAATGTGGCCCGAAGAATATTTTATTGACCTTGGGAAAAAGTTAAATAATGATGGTTATACAATCGTTTTATTTGGCGGGCGTTCTGATATTTCAATATGTCAAAAGCTAGCTAAGGAAATTCCTGGCAGTCTAAACCTCTCAACCGAAGACGATATTTTGCAAATTGCTTCGGACATGAGGAATTGTGCAGCCATTGTTTGCAATGATTCTGGATTAATGCACACTGCTTGCGCAGTAAAGGTTCCAGTGCTTTCAATATTCGGCTCAACCGTTAAAGAATTCGGCTTTTTCCCTTATAAATCGGAAAATTTAGTTTTAGAGAATAATTCTTTATCTTGCAGACCTTGTTCACACATCGGAAAAGATAAATGTCCAAAAGTTCACTTCCGATGTATGAAAGATTTAACGTCATTAACCGCTTATAATCAAATACTACAGTTACTTAAATTATGATTGAAAATATCTGGTTACATCTTTACAATCTATTTGTTATTCCACTTC
>JAGUXE010000262.1 GCA_020061995.1 Ignavibacteriales bacterium
AATGGTGTCTTGAGCATAAACACTGGCTTTTAAGTAAATGGGAAAGTACCCGGTTATTATATCAATAAGGATAAAAATATTTTGAGACTTCCTAATAATTAGCAAGAAAATAAGTTGAAAATAACATGAAGATAAATAATTTTTAAGGAGAAATAGATGATTAATCTTGGTCAAATTGGTATAGGTGAATGGGGAAAGAATCTTTTGAGAAATTTTGTAAATCTAAAAGATTGTTCAGTTAAAATTTGCTGCGATAAGAATAAGTCGGTATTAGAAAAGATTAAATTAAATTACAACGATAAAATAAAAGTAACCGATAATTTTGATGATTTATTAAAAGATCTTAAATTGGATGCGGTAGTCATTGCTACCCTTCCAGCAACCCATGCCTATTTTGCGATTAAAGCGCTTTCTAAAGGAAAACACGTCTTTGTGGAAAAACCTCTGGCTTTAAAATTAGAGGATGCAGAAGAGATGATTAGACAAGCTAAGAAAAACAAAAGGATATTAATGGTAGGTCACCTCCTACTTTATCATCCCGCGGTAAAGAAACTTAAGAATTATATCAAGAGTGGGATTTTGGGAGATATACATTATATATATTCTACCAGGGTAAACTTAGGTCAGGTTCGGCAAGAAGAGAATGCTCTCTGGAGTCTAACTTCTCATGATATCTCTGTGGCTATACATTTATTAGAGAAAATACCGCATCAGGTACTGGCAACAGGTAGACCCTATATCCGTAAACATATTCATGATGTGGTTTTTGTAACCCTTGATTTTAAAGATAACATTATTGTTCATATCCATGCTAGTTGGCTTGATCCCCATAAGATTAGAAAGTTTACTATCGTGGGTTCTAAAAAAATGGCGGTATTTGATGATATGGAGAGTACAGAAAAGATACGTATCTATGATAAGGGTTTCAACTGGCAGAAGAACTACGGAAACTACGAAACCTTTCTTACCTTGCGCGAAGGAGATATACATATACCTAAAATAAATATGGTAGAACCTCTGAAATTAGAATGCCAGCATTTTATTGACTGTATACACAGAAACCAAGACCCTCTCACCGATGGCAATAATGGGCTGGAAGTTTTGAGGGTCTTGGATGTAGCACAAAAATCTTTAGAAGCAAATGGTAAGACAATCAAAATCTAAAAAATTAGATTATTTTGTTCACGAATCATCCTATATAGATGAAGGAGTAGATATCGGTAAGGGCACTCAAATCTGGCACTTCTGCCATATTCTAAAAGGCTCTAAGATCGGTCAGAATTGCAAGATCGGTCAGAACGTGGTTATCGGTTCCGATGTAAAAATAGGTAATAATGTCAAGATTCAAAATAACGTTTCAGTATATAAAGGAGTCACTTTAGAAGACGATGTCTTCTGCGGACCTTCCTGTGTCTTTACTAATGTATTTAATCCCAGGAGCACTATACCGAGGATGGATGAAATTCGTCCTACATTGGTCAAAAGGGGCGCAACTTTAGGGGCTAATGCTACCATTGTCTGTGGTCATACTATTGGAAAATTTGCCTTCATCGGAGCGGGATCAGTAGTTACCAAAGATGTTCCTGATTATGCCTTGGTTTATGGCAATCCTGCCTGCATAAAAGGATGGATCTGCGAATGTGGGGAGAAGTTAAAATTTAATCGATTAAAAGCAAACTGTATAGGATGTTCAAAGAGCTATATGAAAAGCAGGGAGGGTATAAAAAGAATTCAATAAATTATTCGTGAGAATTAGTTACAAATTAGTGAAAATTAGCGATTAGATGATAATATTAATTAATATAGTCGGCGCACGACCACAGTTTATAAAACTAACTGCTATATGTAGAGCCATAGATAAGTTCAATAAGAACTGTGGCAAGAAATCTCGAATTCGTAATATCATCCTGCACACCGGACAACACTACGATTATACAATGAGCGATATATTCTTTAATGAATTGAGTATTCCTAAAGTCCATTATAATCTCGCAGTTGGCTCAGCCAGCCACGCTAGGCAAACTGGTCTGATGCTGGAAAGAATCGAGAGGGTCTTGAAGAAAGAAAATCCCGATATAGCGCTTGTTTATGGCGATACCAATTCTACCCTTGCTGGTGCCTTGGCAGCAGCCAAGTTAAATATTCCAGTAGCCCATATTGAGGCAGGCCTACGTAGCTATAACAAAAATATGCCTGAGGAGATAAACCGAATTCTGACCGACCACATCTCAACGTTCCTCTTCTGTCCCACACAGACAGCAGCAAATAACTTAGCCAATGAAGGCATAACAAAAGGGGTATTCAAAGTTGGTGATGTGATGTTCGATGCCCTTTTATATTACTTACAGAGAGCTAAAAAAAGGTCGAATATTTTAAAAGCATTCCAACTTAAGCCCAAACATTTTTATCTTTCCACCATCCATAGACAAGAGAATACTGATAATCTAAAGCAACTTGAGTCTATACTGAGGATTTTAAATGAAGTGGCTAATCAAGGAAATATTGTAGTTTTTCCTCTCCACCCCCGCACTAAAAAGGCAATAAACTTATTGAAGTTCAAATACAACCCTTTATACCTTAAGATGATAGGACCAGTTTCTTATCTGGATATGCTCCTCTTGGAGAAGAACGCCAGGGCGGTCCTGACTGACTCCGGAGGAGTTCAGAAAGAGGCATTCTTTCTTAAAGTTCCCTGTATAACCTTGAGGAATGAGACTGAGTGGGTGGAGACCCTACAGGTCGGTGGAAATACCCTCACCGGGGTGGATAGTAAGAGTATAAACAGAGTACTCAAGGACCTGTCAACCAAGAAGGTTGGTTTCTGTAAGGTATTTGGAGATGGAAAGGCAGCGGAGAGAACAATCGACATACTTGCTTCGTTATTGGAAGGTTAGCGATCACACTCGCTACCGCTATACACAAGAGGCATCCTCCAGTGCTGGAGTAATACCGCAGCCGGACCTCGGTAATTATACCACCCTAAAAATAATTTATATCTTGTGAAAGATTGCGGTGAAAAGTTATAAGTATTTCTGGTACAGATTGTTATGGAATTATGCCGGCGTTCTTCCAAGAAGGTTTATGCCTGTTCATCTCGACCTTGAGTTAACCAGTCGCTGTAATCTTGCTTGTGTAATGTGCCCTCATTCAGAGAGCAAAAAGCCTTTTAATATCGGTGACATGTCTTTAGATTTGGCAAAAACCCTGATAAAAGAGGGCCCTAATAAAATCAAGTCCGTTAAATTTAATTGGCGAGGGGAGCCAACATTATATAGGTATCTGCCCGAAGTAATAGCTTATGCAAAGAAAAATGGATACATTGAAACAATGATTAATACTAATCTTAACTGTTCTAAAAAAATTTTGGAGGAGACTGTTCAAGCAGGAATAGATAAAATCATTATATCGATTGACAGTTTCAATAAGAAAATTTATTCCCAGACAAGAGTGGGAGGGAATCTTGAGTTAGTTTTAGAAAATTTAGAGTATTTAAGGAACCGGCGTAGATTTAAAAACTTTAAATTTGAGATAGTTGTTCAGGCCAGAAGACAAAAATTAAATGAAGCTGAGATTTTTCCAAAGTGGGTTTTAATAAGACCTGCGACAAAAAGAACTGAAGGTAGCGATTATCTTCTTGATAATCAAAAGTCTATTGGCAGAAAGAATTGCTTAATGCCGTTCAGGCGATTATTGATAAGCTGGGAAGGCAGAGCTTTTGGTTGCTGCGCAGATTGGTATGAGCTTAATAGTGTTGGGCAAGTTGGATATTCGAATGGCCAAACATTATCTGAAATCTGGAATGGTAAACTCATTGATAAACTTCGCAAGGACTTAACGAATGGCAAGGCTTTTGAATATGAGCCATGTAAATCATGCTTTAGTAAGGAGGCTTATATATGGAAAAAGTCGGAATAATCCTTAGCGCAAGAACCGATTCGGAACGATTACCAAATAAAATTTTACTTCCCTTAAAGGGGGAATTAACCTGTTTTGAATTTCAACTGCTTAATTTAAAAAAATCACGCTATCCGGTTGTAGTCGCAGTGCCTTATAAAGATTCTAAAAAGAATATTCTTGAACAAATCTGCAAAAAACATAATATCCCATTTTACTCCAATCCCGATATAGACGAAGAAGACGTGTTGGGCAGATTTGTGGCTTGCGCCAAACATTTTGGATTTGACCACGTAGGAAGAATAACCCATGATGATATATTTTTTGATCATGAATTATTTGAAGCGATGGTAGAATGGCATCTTAAAAATAATGCCGACCATACCAATTGCCCTCAAGCTCCTCGCGGAATCGATAGCGAAGTGATTAGAGTAAACGCTTTAGAGATAGCCGAGAGCCACACTCGTCATCTGAAACACAGAGAGCACATTACTTATTATGTAAAAAGACCGCCTTTTAAATTTATTGAGATGCCCCTCGATTTTAGAGTGGCTTTGGATTATATGGAAGATTATGAAGTCATAAAGAAAGTAGCAGAATCGCTTGGCGATGAATGCTTGGCTGATGAATTAAGAAAGATTTTCTTAAAAAATCCCCAATTAATCCATGCTAATCGTTTACCCAGGGTATCAGTTTCTATCTGCTGTAAGGACTACGGTAGGTTTCTGGAGAAAGCCATAGGAAGTGCTTTAAATCAAAGCTTGCAGGATATAGAACTTGTTTTATTGGATGATGGCTCGAAGGATAATACCTGGGAGATTATGTGTAAATATGATAAAGTAAAAAAATTCAGAAATGAGCAATCTGTTGGTTTGATAAAAGCTTCCCAATACATTTCCAGTTTTTGCAGAGGAGAATATATTATGCGCTTAGATGCCGATGATTGGCTGGAACCAAATGCGCTGGAAATCATGGCAAATTGGCTGGATAGGAATAGAGCTTACAATGCTGTTTTTTCAGATTTTAAAATCTTTTGGGAGAACTCTAATACATATCAATTAGTAAAAGCAGACAGCCTTAAGATGCCTCACCCTGCTTGTGCGCTTATTAGACGCCATGCTTGGAATGATATTAAAGTCAACGAAGGTCTTACCTGTAGAGACGGCTGGGATTTTTGGATAAAATTCAGACAAAGATTTTTAGTTGGTTATATACCCGAGCCATTATGGAACTATCGTAAGCATGGCGATAGCTTATCACAGAAGAAAGAGAGTTTAGATATCGAAGCCGATATTTGTATTAATAGCTTAAAGGACATCCTTGAAAAAAGAGAAAAAGAGTTTAATTCTAACGATGATAAAAGAGAGGGTTTAACAAATGAAGAAAATTAAGATCTGGGCTGGCAGTTGTATGATAGAAAATAAAAAACAGGCATTGGAGACAGCAAACTTTGTGAAAGATATGGGTTGCCAAGTTTATCGTTCTAAGGTTTGGGGTGGTGGTACTAAGCCACCCCGTTTCTGGGGTTTAGGAGTAGAGGGCTTGGAGATTATGCAGGAAATTTCTCAAAAGATCATGCCCGTAGCCATTGAAGTACAAAGTAAAGAGCATTTAATTCAAGCCAAAGACTATAAAATAGACTACATCTGGATTGCAGCGCGTGCCATGCAAAATTATAACTTATTAAGTTCTGAAGAATTATCCAAATTTAATACCATAGTGTTAAAAAGAGGATTAGGCAGTACTTTAGATGAATGGGAAGGGGCGGCCTTGTATTTAAGAGATAAGGGAGTAAAGAACATAATTTTTTGCGAACGTGGAACCGTCCATTTTGACCGTCATCCGGAAATACGCTGGCGTCCCGACATTTTATCCTTAGTTCAAGCAAAAGAAAGAGGCTATGAAGTAATGTTTGATTGCTCGCATTCAGTGGGGAAAAGTGAATATGTAATTCCCATGGCTTTGTCTGCTGTTGCCGCTGGGGCTGATTATTTGATGGTTGAGGTCCATGAAGGAGAAAGTTTAAGTGATAAGAGGCAAACTTTGAACTTTTTACAATTTGAAGAACTTGTAAAAAAAGTAAGAAATTTGGAAAAAGTTTTATAATTTTGAGTATGTATGCTTTATGAAATTCAATAATTTTTACATAAGAGCTGCTTATGTCTTAAAAGCCTATTTTTATTTACCTATAACTTTTACTAAAAGAGTGGTTTTTGGTCGTGATTCCTATTGGAAACAGTTCTTTTGGTCGCGTTGGGGATTTCCGCCTAAGGAATTACTTAAGAAGTCTAAAGAAAAAAAGACAATCTGGATAAATGCCCAGGCAGGAGGAGAGGTAACTCAGATTTTTACCTTCTGTAAATTATTACGGCAGCAATTTGTCGATTATTGTCTAATTGCTTCTGTAAATGAATATCGTCCTCTATTAGCAGCACGCCGAATTAAGGAATTGGATTTTGTATTTGATCAACCCTGGGATTTAGATTCGGTAACAAGGAGGACCTTAAAGAAAATAAAGCCAATAGCTTTAATTTTTGTAGAACATGCACCTTATCCTAAGCTTCTTAAAAATGCAACTAGGTTAGGGATTCCTACTATACTGGTAAGTGGTTTTATGAGCAAAAATTGGCCTAAGCATCAATCTCAGATAAGGCCAATTGCTTTAAAATTTTATCGTTATTTACAATACATAGGGGTAAAAGAAGAAATAGATGCCCAGGGATACCTTAATCTTGGTGCACCGCCTGAGCGTATAAAAGTTACAGGCAATATGAAATTTGATTTGGATTACTTAACTCTTTCTGAAGAAGAGAAGGATAACTTATATCAACAATTAAGGTTAAAAAAAGAAGATTTGATTTTTTTGGCTGCAAGTTTATTAGGAGACGAAGGAAGAATAGTCATTGAGGCCTACAATGAGCTCAAAAAATACTATCCACACTTAAAACTGATATTTGTTCCGCGTTACAACAATATAATTCCTGAGGCAGAAGAATTTTTAACCAGATTAAATTTTAAATGGGTCAGAAGAACACAGATCAATAAAATCAAAGAAGATAATTTTGATGTAATAATTGTGGATACATTTGGAGAGCTAAATCGACTCTATGCCTTGGCTTCAGTCATTTTTTTAGGTGGTAGCATCGTAAAAAGTAGCAATCTGGCTTATGGAAAGAATATAATCGAGCCATTAATTCAAAAAAAACCCATATTTTTTGGCCCGCATATGAGACACTGGGTAGAAATAATTTGGCAATTAAAAAATATTTACCCTTACTTAGAAGTACATGATTCTAAAGAATTGACCCAGGCAGTTATAAATCTTTTAAAAAATCCTCTTATTATTGATAGATTAAAGACAAAAGCCCAGGAAATTATCGACCTTAATCAAGATGCAGTTAGAAATAATGTAGAATTTGTAACTGAAGTTATTAGAAGGGTAAATAAAACAATAAAGGAAGGAGTGGAGAATGAAAAAAGACAATATCTTTGCCGAGCCAGTTAAAAAAACCAAGGATTTTTCTTTTGACGAAATTACTGCCGTTGTTTTTGATGATATGTTAGAAAGAAGCGTACCCTTCTACAATGAGATCCAAAGGATGATTGTAGAAATAACAAGAAAGTTTGCGCAAGATGGTAAGGTAGTTTATGATTTAGGTTGCTCCACTGGCACAACCTTAATCAATCTGATGAAAAATTTAGATAACTTTAAGGTATCTTACATGGGTATAGATTCATGGGTATAGATTACTCAGAGGCAATGCTTAAAAGAGCAAAGCTTAAGATTAAAAGCGAAGTTAAAGGTAGAAAAAGATATCGCTTAATTCAAGCTGATTTAAATGAAGATGTAGATTTGAATAATGCCTGTGTAATAATTATGAATCTTATTTTGCAGTTTATCCGTCCTTTAAATAGAGATAGATTCATTAAAAATATATATAGCGGCTTAGTTAAAAATGGATGCCTAATCCTTATCGAAAAAATAATAGGCAACAATTCCCTATTCAACAGGACTTTTATCGAATTCTATTACGATTTTAAAAGAAGGAATGGTTATTCTGAGTTGGAGATAGCCAAAAAAAGGGAGGCCCTAGAAAATGTCCTTATACCTTATCGGCTTGACGAAAATTTAACACTTTTACAGAAAAGCGGTTTTAGGCACACTGATATATTTTTTAAATGGTATAATTTTTGTGGATTGTTAGCTATAAAGTAATTTTTAAAAAGGATAACCTATGGAATTTAATTTGCGTCAGCAGTGTCCTCTCTGTAAAGTACCCATATCTCAATCCAAAGAGATTATCTATATAAAGAGTGAATGGGTAAAACCAGAAGAAAAACTTATTTATGTTTTTTGTCTAAATTGTGGTTTAGTTTACGATAAATATGAACCAAGAAACTTTTTGCATATAATAGATGAAAGCTACACCTATGAAGATTTTCTTAAAAGAGTAAATAAAAAAAGGAAATTTCATAATTTTAGAAAGAGACAACTCCTTAAATACTTGAGAGATAATTTTAAGCCAGGTTTAAGATTGTTAGATGTAGGCACAAGCGATGGTTCTTTTTTGAAAGCTATGAAAGACGAAGGATTTGAAGTTTTGGGCGTTGATCCCGAGAGTAAATTTTCAGAGTTTTGTGAAGGGTACTTTCAAATAAAAATAATACCTAAATTCCTTGAGGAAGCAAATTTCACTAATAAATCTTTCGATGTAGTTACAGTTTTTGATGTACTCGAGCATATTTATGATCCACATAAATTCATTCAGAGTGTATTCGATTTACTAAAAGAAAGTGGATTTCTTTATATGGCCATTCCTGGCGTTTTTAGTGTTCATTCCTATTCCATTGCCAAAGGCCACACCTGTTTATATAGCAAACACACGCTTACTCAGGCTTTGGAATCCAATGGTTTTAGGGTATTAAATATTGATGAGCCAGGCTTAGGGAATGTTTATTATGACCACATCGAGGTATTCGCTACTAAAAATGAAAAGCCATTAAATTATAAGTTTTATGCCAAAGACAAGTTTTCTAGTCTAAAAAGATATTTAAATTGGTCTATCTTTCGGGGACACTTTGAATGGCATTACTTTAATATATATTATTTTATAAAAAATAGAATTCTCAAGATCGTAAGGTAGAGTTAAATGTGTGGAATTGCCGGAATATTTAACTTTGATCAAGAAGGAATAAAACCATTGCTTCTATCTAATATGACTGAGACATTAAAACATCGCGGTCCAGATGGCAAGGGATACCTTCTTTATAATACTTTTAATGAGACCTTTCTTCGGAAAGATAACATCGATGAAATCAAAAATGCTAAAGATTATAATCTAGGTTTTGGCCATAGACGATTAAAGATAATAGATTTATTAGATATAGCCAATCAACCTATATGTAATGAAAATGTGACGGTATGGCTGGTGTATAATGGGATGATTTTTAATTATATGGAACTACGCCAAGAGTTGATTCTGAAAGGACATATTTTTAAAAGTGACACTGGCACAGAGGTGCTTATTCATTTATATGAAGAAGATGATTTTGATTGTCTTTCTAAAATTAATGGAATGTTTGCATTCACTTTGTGGGATTCTAAGAAAAAAATCTTATTCTGTGCTAGAGATCGTTTTGGAGAAATGCCTTTCTACTATTATTATGATAGAGATAAGTTTATTTTTGCCTCGGAGATAAAATCAATTTTACAAAATTACCAAGTTTCTTTGGCTCCCAATAATTATTCCATTTATACCTATCTGGCTCACGGCGGAGCCTATGCAGATGTCTCGGAAGAGACCTTTTTTTCTGGTATCCTTGCTCTTAAGCCTGCGCATTATCTATTAATAAAAGACGGACAACTAATAATCAAGAATTACTGGAAATTACCTATTTGTGTTAAGAAAAAACAAAGGGATGAAAAGGGACTTATTGCTCAATTCTGTAGTCTTTTTGAGGATGCAGTAAGAACAAGACTCATTTCAGATGTGCCAGTAGGCTCTTATTTAAGTGGAGGAATTGATACCTCCTCCATAATCTCTATAGCCAAAAAAATCAATAACATAGACTTAAAGACATTTACTATAACTTTTTTAGAAAAAGGATATGGGGAAGAACCATTTGCCCAAGAAGTAGCAAAATTTTATAAGCTACCCCTCTTTTTTACTTTGGTAAGTGCGGATAAATTATTTGATGAACTTCCCCAAATAATCTGGTATTTAGAACAACCTTTTA
>JAGUXE010000057.1 GCA_020061995.1 Ignavibacteriales bacterium
AATGCCAAATTATCATATACATTACGGTCTTCTAGTAATTGATAATCTTGAAATACAATTCCAAGTTTTCTTCTGAGTAATGTTAGTTCTTTAACTTTAATTTGATCAGAATTATAGCCGGCAACTTCAACATAACCAGCGCTGGGTAACAACTCCATATAAACCATTCTCATTAAAGTTGTTTTTCCAACACCGCTTTTACCAATCAAGAATATAAAATCTCCGTTATCAACTTGAAGATTAAGATCACTAAAAACCGGTTGGTTTAAGTAATTGAATTCAACATGATTAAATGTTAGCATAGCTTTTTCTCTTTTTTAGAACAAATTGAACTCTTTCACAACTAGAGGAAGCATTATTAAATGAAAAAGAATCGTAACAACCATAAACATAAAATTTTGTTTTTGAAATCATTTCAAAATAATCATCAAATTGATAAATGCGCTGCTTATGGTTTTCAATTATTTTCTTACCATCTTTATCAATAATAAATTTGTTAGAATGCATTTGTTTTGTTTTAGAATAATTACTGACTTGCTCGTACTTAATTCCATTATACTCACCTTTTCTATTCAAATACTTTTGATTGTTAATACTATTAGCTTCTAAACTTACATCAAAAGTATAAATGCCATCATCTGTTAAGCATAATTGAACACTATTCAACATATCAATAAACGATTTCTTAGTTAACAAGTAATTTGCACTATCGAATGTAGAGAATATAAAATCGAATTTCTTTTTAAATGGAAGTAAAATAAAGTTACAGTTGATTTTCTTAGTAATCTTTGGATCAATCAGCTTTAGCATGTCTAAAGATAAATCACATAAAGTATAATCTTTAATTTTTTTTGATAAAATGCAGGCAATATTTCCCGAACCGCAAGCAAGTTCTAGAACTGAAATATTTTTCTTTTTACTAAATCTGATAATATCATATATATATTTAGCCCACATTTTGTAATCTATCGATCGCATTAAATGAGAGTAGATTTGTGCCACAAAAGAATAGTTCTTAGCGGGCATAAAAACTATTTCTGTTTTTTATAATTTTTTCAGCCCATAGTGCCGCTTCTATCATACTTGAAGGATCAGCTATTCCCAAACCGGAAATATCATAAGCGGTTCCGTGATCGGGCGAAGTTCTAATTATATTTAATCCGGCAGAATAATTAACACCTTTTTCAAAATTCATCAACTTAAAAGGTATCAAAACTTGATCATGATACATTCCTAACACTGCATCAAAATCAAGATAATGCTTGTTACCAAAAAAAGCGTCCGGAACATGCGGTCCCGTAATATTTCTGTTTTTCAATTCTTTTATTGAAGGCGAAATAATATCTATTTCTTCTAATCCAAGCCTTCCATATTCACCGGAATGCGGATTAAGTCCTAGAACTGCAATCCTTGGATTAGTTATATATAAATCTTTTTCAAGTGATTCAACTAAAACTGCGATTTTTTCTTTTAGTAATTCTTTATTAAGAGCTTCAGAGACTTTTTTATGAGGAATATGAATTGTAGCGAGTCCACATATTAGTTTTTGTGAAAGAAACAACATCATAAAACGTATACATGAGTCAAGATTTGCATAGTATTCTGTTTGTCCGGGATAATCGATATTAGCTAATTGAAAAGCATTCTTTGATATTGGTGAAGTTATTACTGCTGATTGTTTGTTCTGAGAAGCTAAATGAAAAGAAAGTTCTATTGCTAAAGAGGAAACTTTTCCAGAAGTCTTTGTAGCTTTTCCGCAATCAATTTTAGATTTGCCTAAATCAATTATCGTAACAAAAGATGAGGAGAGAGAATCTAAATTCTCTCTCTTAATAAATTTAAATGGAAATTTTGGATTTGCAATTAAAATATTTTTTTCAAAAACATTTGCCGGGCATAGAAAAACAATTTTTCTTTTCGCGGGATTAAAAAGCTTATCTATTGCTTTTATGGAAACTTCCGGACCAATTCCGTTAATGTCTCCGCATGTAAAGAATAATGTTTTCATGAATCAGCCATCAGCTGTTCATACTTAACATAAACTCTTTATTATTCTTTGTTCCTTTCATCTTATCAATCATAAATTCCATTGCTTCCAAAGAATCAAATTCTGCCAAGATTTTTCTAAGAATCCATACTTTGTTTAATTCGTCATCACGTAACAATAATTCTTCTTTTCTTGTGCTGGATTTAAGAACATCAATAGCTGGGAATATTCTTCTATCAGCAAGACCTCTATCAAGCAATAATTCACTATTGCCGGTTCCCTTAAATTCTTCAAAAATAACTTCATCCATTCTGCTTCCAGTATCAACTAGCGCAGTAGCAATAATTGTTAAGCTGCCAGCTTCTTCAGTATTACGAGCAGAACCGAAAAATCTTTTTGGTCTGTGAAGTGCATTAGCATCAACACCACCAGAAAGAATTCTTCCTGAGTGAGGTATTACAGTGTTATGCGCTCTAGCTAAACGTGTAATAGAATCAAGAAGAATAACAACATCATCTCCGGCTTCAACCATTCTTTTGGCTTTTTCAATTACCATATTTGCTACTTGTACGTGGCGTTCAGCCGGCTCATCAAAAGTAGAGCTAATAACTTCCGCTTGAACTGAACGCTGCATATCAGTTACTTCTTCAGGGCGTTCATCAATTAATAGCATAATTATTTTTACTTCAGGGTGATTTCTTGTTAATGAATTTGCAACTTTTTGTAGCAGAATTGTTTTGCCGGCTTTTGGTGGAGAAACGATTAACCCTCTTTGTCCTTTACCAAT